>JAFWUA010000115.1 GCA_017518785.1 Neisseriaceae bacterium | reverse complement strand
CCGATTATCATCACCGATGAAATGTTGAATCAAGCCAAAGACGAAATGCCAGAACTGCCCAAGCAAATGGCAGGTCGATTTGTCGAAGAATATGGCATTACCGATTATGACGCAAGGGTTTTAACCGCCACCCCCCTTTCAGGCAGCCTTTTTTGAACAAACCGCCAAACAATCAGGGGCAGGCAAACTCTCGGCAAACTGGATTAACGGTGAGTTAGCGGCGGCGTTGAATAAAAACGGCTTATCTTTGGAAGAATCGCCGATTTCATCGACACGAATGGCAGGTTTGGTGAAGAAAATTGCCGATGGCACACTGTCAGGCAAACTCGCCAAAAAAGCCTTTGAAGCCATGTGGGAAAGTGATTTATCCGCCGAAGAAATTATCGCCAGAGACGGCTTGCAACAAGTAACCGACACAGGTGCGATTGAAAAAATGGTTGAAGAAGTGTTGTCGGCAAACGCCAAAACCGTAGAAGAATACAGGGCAGGCAAGGAAAAAGCCTTTAACGCTTTGGTCGGTCAAGTGATGAAAGCATCTCGCGGCAAAGCAAACCCACAACAGGTGCAGGAAATTTTGAAAGCGAAATTAGATTAATTATGAAAAAAAACATAATAAAATCAGCGATAAATATCACACTTATCGCAGGATTGCTTATCTCATGCACATCACAAGAATCGAACAACTCTGCCGGAAACACTAATAAGGATAGTTCGATTGAAGTTACACAAACTAACCAAGACTTTTTTGGCAGTGATGTAAGTGATAAAAACTTTGGAATAGATTTTAGTCTGCAAGCTACCACCGGCAAAAAAATTGCCCTGCACGATACACACGGCAAGGTTACAATTTTGGTTTTTGGTTACACCCACTGCCCTGACGTTTGCCCTACCAATCTATTCACATACGCTAATGCAATGGAGCATTTAGGGGAATTATCACATAATGTACAATTGTATTTTATTACGGTTGATCCAGAACGTGATACTCCTGAAAAATTAGAACCTTACATTACAATGTTTAATCCTAATTTTATTGGTTTAGTGCCGGATAGTAGCAATTTAGAAGAAGTGAAAAAAGCATGGAATATCACTTCTGCCAAAGTTCCAACCAGAGATGGAAACTACAATGTAGATCACTCTGCCGGAACATATCTAATTGATAAAGAAGGAAAAACAGCAATTTACGAACCACATAGTGCAACTGCTATACAATTAGCAAATGATTTACGCCTATTACTAAATCAATGAGTCTGCCGGAAACACAAAATGACAAACAACATTCTCACAATCGCCCTCTCCAAAGGTCGCATTTTTGACGAAACCCTGCCACTGTTAGCGTCGGCAAATATCACACCTTTGGAAAATCCAGAAACATCACGCAAACTAATAATCCCTACCAATCACGACAATATTCGCGTAATTATTGTAAGAGCATCAGATGTGCCGGTTTATGTACGTTATGGTGCAGCAGATTTTGGTATTGCCGGTAAAGATGTTTTAATTGAACACGGCGATAACGGTTTGTATCACCCATTAGATTTAAAAATTGCCAAATGTCGCATGATGGTTGCAGTTAGAAAAGGATTTGATTACGCAAGTGTTTCCCAAGCTGGTTCAAGATTACGCATTGCCACCAAATACCCCAATATTGCACGAGATCACTTTTCACAAAAAGGCGTGCACGTTGATATTATTAAACTATACGGTTCAATGGAATTAGCACCATTAGTAGAATTATCAGATGCTATTGTCGATTTAGTATCGACAGGAAATACACTTAAAGCCAATAATTTAGAAGCAGTAGAACATATTTGTGATATTTCCAGCCAATTAATTATTAACAAAGCATCACTAAAACTAAAACACCTACAAATACAACCAATTATTACCAACTTTACCAATGCAGTAGAAAAAAACTCGCAACAATAAAATTTTAATACAAAAGTTTGCCGGAAAGATATTCAATAAACTTTCCGGCAGACTTTTTATAAATAATAATTATCTCAATTCAGTAACTGTATAACCTTTTTTTCTCAAAATAGAAACCAAACCATTATCCCCATACATATGAGCAGTACCCACAGCAATCACAGTTGAAGATTTAGAAATCTGATTACTAATTTTAGGAATCCAAGATGCAGTACGTTTATCCAAAAGAACATTAAAATACCAATTACGCCAAAAAGGTTTATCGGCATCAGGAATAAATTTAAGATTTTCCTCTTCATTCAAAGCTAATTCTTTTACATCATACACCTTACCACTATTATATAAATCAATTAACTTTCTTTCCATAATACGAGAATAATCTTTATGCTCTACTCCAATTTTAATAAATTGAATAACTTTATCTTTTGGCACATTTTTAATTTCATTAGCACCCACCAAAACACTTTCCAAACCAACACGTTGAAGACCTTGTCTATCTGCCAATTGCGACAATAATAAATCAACACCACTTTCAGGTACAACATCACTATTTGCAGGTAAACCCATTAAAAACATCATGGCAGACCAGCCATATAAATTGTCATACATCAATAAAGCTTGATTAAAATTTGAATCAATAAATAATTTTCGTAACTGACCATGTAATTCACTACCAATATCATCTTTTAATTGATTATGATTAGATAAACTAAATACACTTTGCGATAATAGCATAACATCAGCTTGCATTGCCTCTGCCGGATATAATGGAAACAAATTTTCAGTCATTAACACCTTACTGTTCTCAACAACTTTTTTCATACAAGATGGCAGTTGATAACCTTTTTTATTTAAATGAATAGTTCCAATTAAATAAGAAGTAGGTTCACCACTTTTTTCCACTTTCCAAACAAAAGGACAATTTTGAGGTTCAGCATAACAAACTGATACCAGCAGAAAAAAATACAAAAATACCACCAAAAACTTTTTCATAATAACACCCCACAAAAAATTTTAGTTTTACACATCATAAAAACAAGTGCAACATTCTACCACAATACAATCCAGAAGTTGCTTTCAAATGATAATATCACTTTTCCGGCAGACTCAACTACTTATTTTCATAAAAAAATGATAATATGGTATAATTTACAACCATTTAAATACTTATAATTTATAAAGTCTGCCAGAAAAGCATTTGCAAAATTTAAGAAAGAATTTAGATTATGTATAAAAATCCTAATCATCGTAATAAAGTTAGA
This sequence comes from Neisseriaceae bacterium, assembly GCA_017518785.1. Taxonomy (GTDB): domain Bacteria; phylum Pseudomonadota; class Gammaproteobacteria; order Burkholderiales; family Neisseriaceae; genus RGIG9985. Next base: position 10,144 of record JAFWUA010000115.1, on the reverse strand, counting down.
ATTATCGGTGGTGAATGCCGCTCTCGAATTATTACTTTTCCAGATATTGAAGGTTTAAGACCAACTGCTGATATGGTTAGAGAAAAATTATTTAATTGGTTGGGACAAAATTTACATGGTAAATCCGTGTTAGATTTATTTTCCGGTAGTGGTGTTATGGGTTTTGAAGCTGCCTCACGCTATGCAAAGCAAGTTATTCTAATAGAAAAAAATAGAAAAGCATTTTTCAACATTCAGGAAAATATAAATCTGTTAAAACTCAATAATCTCAACGCATTTTGTATGGACGCTTTTGATTATTTGCAAAATAATAATAATAAATTTGATATTATCTTACTTGACCCACCTTACGCTTGGGATAAGTGGAATAAATTATGGCAATTGCTGATTAATCACTTAAATAATGATGCTTATATTTATATTGAAGCCTCATCACATATTGAATTACCAAGTAACTTAATTCATCACAAACAAGGTAAAAGTGGCAATAGCCACTTCATATTAGCTCGTTTTGTAGATTAAAATTATTTATTTAATTAATCCATAGTAGAAAGTTGCCGTAAAGCATGAGATAACTCTTGGTGAGAAGATAGTTTATCCGCAGTTTCTAATAATGATTTTCTGGCACTTTCGCTCAAATAAAGACGTGTCGGCATTAGTTTTTCTTCTTGTGGATCTAATTTTACGCAGAATTTAGTTACATTATCTGGACAGTCTTTCCAATTATGTAACACATTGGGCAACAACATTTTCAGACGGTTAGCAACTACACTATTATTAGCATATATTACTAATTCATCATTTTGTACACATACTATTTTATAATGTTCTGATAAATTTGCTGGTAATTGTTTTTGTAATGAATGTGTTAATCTTTGCCATTCTTTCCATTGGCTTAATAAATAATCATATATATCTTTTTGCTTACTCTGCCGGAAATATTCTAATTCCATATAATTTCTTTCTATTAAATTCTTCTAAATGGTGGTAGTGCATCAAGTAGGTTTTTTCCATAACGTGCAGTTATAATGCGTGTATCTAAAATAGTTACTCTGCCATAATCATTTTCGCTACGAATTAATCTTCCTACTGCTTGAGTAAGTTTAATTGATGCCGCAGGAATTGATAACTGCATAAATGGATTGCCCCCTTGTTGTTTAATCCATTCGCTTAATGTTTTATCTACTGGGTCATCTGGCATAGCAAATGGTAGTTTAGCTATAATTACATGTATACAAGCATCTCCTGGCAAGTCTAAACCTTCGGCAAAACTATCTAATCCAAAAATAATGCTGGCTCGTCCTTCGGATATTGCTAAATTGTGTTCTTTGATTAGCTGTTGTTTAGAGCGATCTCCTTGAATTAAAAGGTATGATTGATAGTTTTCTGGCAGTCTTAATGCTACTTCTTCCATTTGTTTACGTGATGAGAATAATACCAATGTTCCAACAGCATGTTTTTCATCGATTAATTTTGGTAACCAATTAATAATTTCTTGAGTATGTGCTTCACTATCTTTGGGATTAGCTTTAAGTGGTGGAATATAAAGTTCTGCTTGTTTTGTAAAATTAAATGGGCTATCCAATGCAAAGGTTTTAGTTTCCGGCAGACTATTCAATCCTGTTTGTTCTAATATCATATCAAAACTGCCAACTGCACGTAATGTGGCAGATGTTAATACTGCACCTGCTGTTTTTTTCCATAGTTTATCAATTAGCTGTGCTGCTGCTGATACCAAAGAAGAGTTAAATATATAATCTCTTTTATTATCAGATTGAATACGTGTTATCCATTTTGCCAAAGGTGGTATATTAGGATCATTTTCAGTATTTAATAAATTCCAAACTGACATTATATTTTCGCTACGCATTGATACTACACCAAATTCTGCACTTAATTGATCAATTAAGCTTGTGTTATTATTTTTATCACGGCGTGCTTGAGATAGTGCTTCTGATAATTGATTTATTTGATGATTAAATGCTGAGGCTGATTTTGCGGTATTTGCTACTTGTTCTTGTAAATTTTCTGGGCATTTGCCGTTTTGCCATAACCAAATACTATCACCATAAGATGATGCTGGAAAACAATCACTTTGTTCGAGAATAGTCTCCCAACTACGTAAATGATTTAATAGTATTCCGGCAGACTCATCAGCAAGATTGGCAATTTCAACTTTATTAGTTAATTGTGCAACTTTATCGCTAATTTGATGAAAACGTTCTAAAAATATTCTAGCATCATTAAGACTATGTGCAAATGCAAATTGTGAAATTGCTTTATTATGTAAATGATGTGCTTCATCAATACAGTAAAAACAATTTTCCGGTGCTGGTAAAATAACTCCGCCACCCATAGCAATATCTGATAATAATAAATCATGATTTGCCACGATAATATCTACATGTGCAATTGCGTCTCGAAATAAAAAGAATGGACATTCAGAACGATTAGGACAAGTATTTTTTAAGCAACTATGTCTATCATTATTAATACGCGACCATAAATCATCTGATAATACACCATGCCAATTATCACGATCACCATCAAAACGGCGTTCTGCAAATTCATCTGCAATTTTGTGAATAGTTTTGCGGTCATCATTATCGATTTTGCGTTTCATCAACATTTGATAATCGAAACCTAATTCATTTTGTGCCATATTTTGTGTGATTTGATACATGCGATATGGACATAAATATCGTCCACGTCCTTTTGCCAAAGCAAAGCTTATTTCCAAACCACTATTTTCAGATAAAAAAGGCAAATCGCGATAAACTAATTGTTCTTGCAGTGCCACTGTTGCACTTGATACTACTAATTTTTTATTGCGTGATTGTGCTAATACACTGCCGGAAAGTAAATACGCTAAACTCTTTCCAACTCCGGTTGGACCTTCAATTAAAGAAATACTTTCACCATTACGGTTGGGTGGAATATCATTTTCAATTTCAAGACTACGTGCAAAGGTTTGTGCAACCGCTGCCAACATTTCACGTTGAGCACGACGCGGTCTGAAACCTTCTAAATTTTCAGATAAATTGCGATAGTGAGTACGAATTGCCTCTTTTTCTAATTCAGTCAGCATATAGTCTTCTAAATAATAAGTTTATTGAGGAGGATTAACTCCTGCTGGAATTTTATAACGATTGTAACTAAATAAATATTGGGTTGGGAAACGCCTGATTAATTCTTCAACATTATGATTAATTAATTGGGCATTGTATTCTTTATCATTGTTAAGTCTGCCGGAAAAAGGAACAATATGCAGATTGAATCCCTGTCCACGTGGCAAGCGTTCTCCGCAAAATAACAATGGCACCACATTATCCATTACCGATAGCCGTGCAGCCAAAGTCATGGTATATGCTTTTTTATCGAAAAAAGTTGCCCACACCCCCTCTCCTGCTTGTGGCACTTGGTCAGGTAGAATAATCACAGCTTCTTGTTTTTTCAGGGCACGCACTACTTGTCTCACCCCAGAAGCATTAGCTGGGGCGGCATGTCCTCTGCCACGTTCTCTTCCTGCAATCATAATTGGTTCTAAATATTTCTTTTTTGGCGGACGATACATAGCAGTTAAATCAAAAGGTAAATTCTCCGAAATCATACGTCCAGCTAAATCATAACTACCAAGATGTGGTGTAATTAATAATAAGCCTTGATTGCGTTGTATCGCATCTTCAATATATTCCCAACCTGAAACACTCCGAAATAAAGAAACTATATATTCAGGAGAACGCGTCCATGCAATAGCCAATTCTAAACCGCTACAAAAAGCTTCACTTGCCACCTTTCGAACTGTTTTATTATCATGTGGCAGATTTGCCAATTTAAGATGAGTAGCAATTCGCTGTCGCAATTTAGGTGCAAAAATATAGGCAATTGACCCCAATATAAAACCTAAACGGTTTAATAGAGGCAAGGGCAAACGTCCTAAAAAATAAAAAATAAATCGTATAACAACAGACATATCTATTTAATATTAAACATAAAAATATTTTCCGGCAGACTTATATTTAATAATCAACACTGCCGGAAAAGATTAAATTTCACTAACACGACATTGCAAATTGGATAAATTCCTCTTGTTTTGCTCGTGCCCTACCACTATCTATGGTTTGCATTGCCAACTTAATCCCATCGGACAAATTATCCACAATTCCACCACAATACAAGGTTGCAGCACTATTTAACAATACCACATTACGACATGCACCTTTTTCGCCAGCCAAAACCGCATTCATTTTAGATAGAGATTCTTCGGCATTATCCACACGCAAATCTTTCAGGCTTTCCACTCGCTTCAAACCAAAATCTTCTGGACAAATCTCATAATTAGAAATTACACCATCTTTTAACTCACAAATACGAGTTGGTGCTGCAATGGAGATTTCATCTAAACCATCTTTACCATTAACCACCAATACATGTTTCAACCCCAAATGACGCAACACATGCGAACAAATTCCAAGCAAATCGGGGTGAAACACACCTAAAACTTGATTATGAGCATTAGCCGGATTAGTAAGTGGTCCTAAAATATTAAACATAGTACGCACACCCAAAGCACGCCGCACCGGTGCAACATACTTCATCGCTGGGTGATGATTTGGAGCAAACATAAAACCTATATTGGTATTGCGAATACAATTTGCGGTTTGTTCAGCTGTTAAATTAAGTGGCAATCCCATTTGTTCCATCACATCACCGGCACCACAGTTAGAAGAAACGCTCCTGCCGCCATGTTTAGCAACTTTCGCCCCAGCAGCTGCTGCCACAAACATTGAAGTAGTTGAAATATTAAAAGTTTTAGCATTATCACCACCAGTACCAACTACATCAACTACTCGCTGTTTATCATCATCATCAAGTGGCACTTCCAACATAAACTCCCGCATAACTCTTACCGCAGCAGTAATTTCAGATACACTTTCCACCTTAATTCGCAAGCCAATCAACAATGCAGCAATAACTTCTGATGACAACCGTCCTTCCATAATCTGTCGCATTAAGTAAGTCATCTCATCAGAAAAAATTTCATTACCATCAATCAAACGATTTAATGCCTCTTGAGAAGTAATCATATTAAAAACCTTTATTATCAAAATATTAAAGTCTGAAACTTTTGCAAAACCTAATTCAACCAATTTCGTTATTCTGAACTTCGTTACGAATTTTTTATTTAACAAACAATTGGATTCTTCACTTTCCTGCGGAAAGTTCAGAATGACGAGTTTTGCAAAAGTTTCAGTCTGCCGGAAAAATATAAATCAGAACACAAGCTCTCTATTCTACCCCTAAACGGTTTAATTTATAGATACAAAATAACGTACTTTTAACATAATCCCCCAAACGTTGATTTTAAATTTTGCACTAGTCTGAAACCTTTGCAAAACTCACTTTTTCCTCATTCGTCATTCTGAGCGTAAGCGAAGAATCTTTTATAAAAACAACAAGTTATTATTCTTTGTTTTTCTGCGGAAAATTCATAATTACGGATTTCGCAAAGGTTTCAGATGTGAGTAGAGTTCAAAGTTGTATTAGCACATAAATAGAAGACATAACAATAAGTTAGGCAAGACTCCGAGCAACGCACAACGAAGAAATCTGCCACAGATGCCAGTTTTGCAAAGGTTTCAGTCTCATTTTACAGATACTTGTGACTCGTTATTTTTTGACATTGAAAGAATGCAGCCTCTTTTAGCTGTATAATCTTGTCTGATATGCTTTGTCATTTCAGTTTGGGTTTGTAGCAACCCAACTATGGATAGTTCATGTATAGCCGTTAAAAATTTGCGAAAAATTTTGTGAGTTATCTATTAAGTGATTTAAATATCAGAGGTATAAAATGGACAACGATTATCTTATTGTCAAGCCAATTATCAAAAATACATGGCATATATTTATATTGATTATATGCGGTCTATTTTTTATTGCAGGTATAACCATTATACCGCAAGGGTTTGCACAAGACATAGAACAAGGAATAGTAAATACTTTTCTCACTTCTCTTTTTGCTATCCCCATTGTTAGAATTGTTCTGTCATATATAAGAATGGCGATAGCAAAAAAATATGCTTATGTTTTTTCCAACAACACTGACACAACAATCAGCTTTACTGAACTGTGTAAGCACCTTCACAGAAGCAATGTAGAAGATGAACTTCAAAAACTTATCTCTAAAGGTTATCTCAAAAATATTGTCGTAGACTTAAATACCCAGACCGTTTTACTCAAATCCCCCAAAGCTCATCAAGCAAAAAAAATCTATGTTAATGTTCAATGTATAGGCTGTGGCAGCACAGAAACCATAGTAAAGGGCGAGTTAGCCAAATGTTCTTACTGTAAGCGAAGTCTTATGGGTTAACAAGCCTAATGCCTACAAATGTTGTCTACGCATTTTTTACCAACATTGATAGTTAAGATTAATATCAGTTTATATTCAAGTAAAAATATGGGATAATTGCGAGTTTAATTAAATACCAGTCAATTTAATAGTGTAATTACCTACTTATTGATCTGAATTGACTACAATTGAGTTTCCAACTCATTTTATAACGGAGTAAAACATGGATTTTGAACGTGCACGCTACAACATGGTAGAGCAACAAATTCGCCCTTGGGACGTTTTAGACTTCAAATTATTAGATGTATTGGGCGAATTACCTCGCGAAGAATTTGTTAGCGAATCACAAAAAAGCTACGCATATGCAGACACTCACCTTACATTACCTAACCGCTCTTTGATGTTAGAGCCCAAAATTGTTGCACGTTTAATCCAAGCGTTAGACTTACAAGAAACTGATAATGTTTTAGAAATTGGTACAGGTTCTGGTTACGCAGCCGCAATCATGGCAAAAATGGCACGCCACGTAACCACACTGGATATTGACGCTGAACAATCAGAACGTGCAGTTCAAAACTTAAAACGCATTGGCATTGAAAACGTTACATGTAAAGTACAAGACGGTTTCGATACCGCCGCTTATAAAGGTGAAACCTATCAAGCAATTTACGTTGGTGCAGCTATTCATCAAGTTCCAGATGTTTTGCGTAATATTTTGGCAATTGGCGGACGTTTGGTAACCGTAATCGGCGAGCCACCGGTGAAACGTGCCATACTTTTCACCAGAGAAAAAGATGACAATTTCTCTCGCAAGGTCTTGTTTGATACCAATATTCCAAATTTGGTAGAAGATTTACATTCTCTGCGTCAGAGTTCCTTTGTATTTTAAAAAGGTGTTTTAGCTTCGCCTTGCGGTTTGCAGAAACTTCGGTTTGATGACTTCGTCATCTGCTTTTATGAACTTCGTTCATAAAAGGTTTTAACTTCGTTAAAACAAACCTTGTTTTCCGGCAGACTCGAATAATTTTCAGGTACAATGCACCACTTTGTTTAACAGGTGATGCGTTTTATTAGGTCATTGTGGGTTTAGGAAAATTAACATGAAAAAATATTTCATATTTACACTTCTAACAATACTTTTATCTGCTTGTGCAACAAAGCAAACTCAAACGACACCACATAAACCATCAGTACAATTTGATACCATTCAAGAAATTGTTTATCAATGCGACTCTCAAAATAATAGTCAAAAAATTTTGGTAACTTATGCTATTGCCGAATCCGAAATTGTGGCAGCTCAAATTAGAACCCGCAACAAAACAACTCCAATACTAATACGCAATAAAAACATCACTAAAAACAATACGTTCATCGGTGGTGATAACAATCGATTTACTTGGATTACAGAAAGTGCAAATCATAACAACCTAATCCGTACCAGAGCCAATATGCTAACCGAAAAAACAAATGATACTATCAATGGCAAAAATACAGTGGTAGATAAAGTATTATTCAAACATTGCGTTATAGACAAAAAGGCAACTAATAAAATTAATCCGCAATCAAACAATTCCAAGAAAAAAACACTAAAAAATCAGTCAAAGTCTGCCGGAAAACTACCCTAACGACACAATTTCTAATTGATCCAAAGATCGATTAAGAAAACTTTCCCCAATTGCACGAAAACGCAGAGGAATATCCGATACAAAAAAGCGATAATCAGGAATATCTTGAATTTCATTGAGTAAATCCAAGTTTTTTAATTTATTGGCAACCGCTTCGGCAGTAGTAATCGCAGAATCAACCAAAGTAACACCACAAATTTCATCTGATAATAATGGTTTAATCAAAGGATAATGCGTACACCCTAACACTAAAGTATCAATATGTTTTGATGTAAACGATGACAAATACTCTCGCACCGTCAAACGTGTAACTTCGTTATCTAACCATCCTTCCTCAATCAACGGAACCAACAAAGGGCAAGCTTGCGAAAACACATGACAATCAGCACGGCGAGCTTCAATCGCTCTGGCATAGGCATTGCTATTAACTGTGGTAGTAGTAGCAATCACTCCTATTTTGCCAGTCGAAGTTGCAGCTACCGCTGCATCAGCTCCTGCATTAATCACATCAAAAACAGGCATCGCACCAGTTAAACGGCGTACTCTGTGTTCCGCAACTGCGGCAATAGTATTACAAGCAATCACCAAAGATTTAATATTCTGTTCCAACAAAAAGCGAACAATTTGTTCACTAAACTGTTCAATGGTATTACGCGATTTTGTACCGTACGGTACTCGTGCCGTATCGCCAAAATACACAATATTTTCATTAGGCAAACGTTCCATCAGGGCACGAACAACAGTTAGCCCACCTACTCCTGAATCAAATACTCCAATTGCCTTTTGTGATTCACGCATAATTTTTAATACCTATTTTTATTAATACTCTGCCGGAAAAAAGTGGATTCTATCATCTTTCCGGCAGACTTATAATTTACTAAACCACCGGCAAAACTGGTAGATGTGAGTACATTTGATGGCGTAGTAGCACAGAAAACACAGTTTCAGCAAAGCTAAAATGAAATTTCTGCGAAGCCAAAACGAATACATAACAGCTAGTTAGGACACGATTTTACTCCGCCTAAACTTCGGTTTGCTTGCTACGCAAACCTTTTATTGACTTCGTCAATAAAGATTTTACCTAACGATAAAATAAACCTTTTTTTGGCATTTGCGTGGGGGCACAACTTCTGTTTGAAAAAAGCGAAGAAGGCAACACACAGGGCTTGGGACATTTTTCAGGCAGCGTCAAACGCTTTAATCAGCCTTTGCAAGATAAAAACGGCAACCGCTTAAAAGTGCCGCATATGGGCTGGAATACCGTGCGACAATGCCAAAATCACCCATTATTCAATGGCTTATCGGATAATGCCCATTTTTATTTTGTGCATAGTTATTACTTTGCTCCTGATGATAAGAACATTATTTTGGGCGAATCCGAATACCCTAACCCATTTGCTTGCATTGTCGGAAAAGACAATGTGTTTGCCACACAATTTCACACCGAAAAAAGCGGCGATAATGGATTGTTCTTGCTGAAAAATTTTATTGAGTGGAATGTGTAAAACAGGTAGGATGGGCAACTGTGAAGCTTCTCGAATTTTAATCATTATTTCAGGCTGCCTGAAAAATTTATCTTTTTATGCCGATAATGGAGTACTCTAAAAATGAAATACAAATCTTTATTACTAACTGCTGTATTTTCTTTCACCTTAACGCCACTTGTAATGGCAGAAAGTGCAGAAGATTTATTTTATCAAGGTGTTAATGCCTACAAACAAGGCAATTACACCCAAGCCGCTAAACTGTCTGAACAAGCCTGTAATGGCGGTTATGCACAGGGTTGCGGTGCTCTCGGCGTGTTGTATGACAACGGTCAAGGTGTGAAACAAAACTATGCCCAAGCCGCTAAATTGTATGAACAAGCCTGTAATAGCGGTGTTGCACAGGGTTGCGGTGCTCTCGGCGTGTTGTATCACAACGGTCAAGGTGTGAAACAAAACTATGCCCAAGCCACTAAATTGTATGAACAAGCCTGTCATGGCGGTTATGCAAAGGGTTGCTATAATCTCGGCGTGTTGTATGACAATGGTCAAGGAAAACGGCAAAATAAATCCACTGCCAAAGAATATTATGGCAAAGCCTGTAATTTAGGCTATCAACAAGGTTGCGATGCGTATAAAAAATTGAATATAAAAGGATATTAAAAAACGCCCTTTGGGGCGTTTTT
>JAFWUA010000114.1 GCA_017518785.1 Neisseriaceae bacterium | reverse complement strand
TAGGTTTTGCAGGAGTTTCTCAAAAATCGATCGTATCAAAAATTAAAGGGAACTTAAACGCAGTAAAACAATCCAAAGCCACATCGCCAAACAAAGACGCAGTCTTTACCTATATCTTTGAAAAAAGCGAAGTGTTTGACCACATTTAGTTTTATAGATAAAATGCCTCCTCGTTTCAAGCATTGTGTCATTTGTACATGATGCTGATTTTATTTTTGAAAAACAAACGGAAAAACGAACAATGACCTCATCACAACTTAATTTTAAATATAAATCATTAGTTTTAGCATTGGCTCTACTGCCAGTTAGTGTTTTAGCTGATAGTGTTACAACAACTTCCGCACCAGATTCAGTTAGAACAGGAGGAATTACAGCACCGTCATCGGAAGATGCTCCGATGAAAGTAGTAGAACCAAGCGAAAAACAAATCAGAAAAGAAAACTTACCAGGAAGTTTACCCAGTGAAAAAAATGATGAACCCAAAGTAGTGCTTACACGTGAATATCTCTTACAGCATCCACGTGAATTAGAACAAATGATGGCAGTATTAATTCGCACTGGTGATGCACGTGCCTTAAAAATGTTAATACCAATTTATCACGAAGTGCCAGATAAAGATATGTCATTGATGGAATGGGGTGTTGCAATTATCAATATGAATGATGGCAATTATGGTGAAGCTGTATCGCTTTATCGCAAACTGATTGCATCATTCCCAGATGTTAAAACTTTGCGTTTTCAATTAGCAATCGCCCTATTCCGCGATGGACAATATGAAGCTTCCAAAGATCAGTTCGAAAAATTACGTAGTGAAGAAACTTTGGGCGAAGGTGATATTAAAGTTATTGAACAATATTTAACCGCAATTAATTCTCGTAATAAATGGTCATTTAACGGTTCATTATCTTATTTGAATGACAACAACATCAATGGTGTTCCACCCAAAGGTACCCAAATAGTATACGATAATGGTAGTAGCCTATCATCAAGCACTGAACCTAAAAAGGGACAAGGCTTTTCATATTCATTTTCTGCTGACAAAAAATGGGCATTAACCGATCGTATCTTTACTGCATTCGAAGGTAGTGCTGATGGTTCTTATTATTGGAATGCAAAACCATATAATGATTTAACCGCACGCGTTGGACAAAGCATAGGTTATCAAACTCCTCGTAGCGAAATTTCCTTTATGCCATTCTTCCAAAAACGCTGGTACGGTGGTGGTTCTCGCGGTGGCAACTCCATGAAATCTTATGTAAATACACCAGGTTTCCGTGTTGATGCTTCTCGTTGGTTAACCCCAAGATTGCGTTATCAAGGTGCATTTGAATATGGCAAAGATTCTTATGCCGATACATACGATTACATGGACGGCGAAAGCTACTTGTTATCCAACTCAATTGTTCTATATCCTAACCAAAAACAATTTTGGTATTTAGGTTGGGATATGTCCAAGAAAAATGCCGAAGATAAAAGTAATGCTTACTTCCGCAACGGTATGCGTGTAGGCTGGGGACAAGAATGGCCCAAAGGTATTTCAACGCGTCTGAATTTAGGTTATGGCAAACGCCGTTATAAAGCAGAAGATGTTTTTGGTATTCAACAAGTAGCTAATGAATATTCGGCAAACCTATCTTTGTGGCATCGTAATATTCATTTCTGGGGCATTACTCCTCGTCTTGTATACTCATATCGTAAAGTTGATGGTAACCAGCCTTTCTATAATTACGATACCCACAAAGTATTCTTGAACTTCACCAAAACTTTCTAATTAGTTAAAAATTAATATCAAAACGGGCAAATTTATTAATTTGTCCGTTTTTCAACAATTTAAATACTACCCAAACTATCACAAAATTCCTAATTTTAAACCTTTACAAAACCTACTTTTTTCCCATTCGTCATTCTAAACTTCGTTGAGACTCCTGCAAAACTCGATTTTTTCTATTACTCGTCATTCTGAGCGTAGTGAAGAATCTTTATAAACAATAAGTTAGATTCTTCATTTCACTTCGTGAAATTCAGAATGACGAGTTTTACAAAGGTTTCAAAGTTTCAATTTGCTAACACTAATTTTGCAAAGATTTCTGATATATAATGTAACACTCTTCCAGTATCATACAAGACAAAGAGTAAAAAATGACCACTCCATTTATAGAATTTCAAAATATATCATTTGCTTATGGCGAACGCCCGATTATTAGCG
>JAFWUA010000113.1 GCA_017518785.1 Neisseriaceae bacterium | reverse complement strand
TGTTCTATTTTGTCTTCAATCTCTTTAGGCAAATGCTCGAACCACTTATAATCATTACTTGCCAACGCGATATCTAGTGGCAAAATGTCAATACTATCCTGTTTTAATTCTTGATATCGAATCGCAACCCCAGCTGTTACATAGCGGTGAGTTTCCGCTTTACTGGTCTCATTGGCATCGGCTTCAAAGTAGTCGCCACTGGCTTTGTCAAAATAAGATTTGAGATACTCTCGCGCTTCTTCAATACCATTACCAGCCATTTTCAATTGTAGGTAATGGTCGTACTTTTCGTAATAATCATCTAACCGCTTTGGCATTTGATTAGGAAATAAATTACTTAATGTTTGAAGCAAACGATCTGGGAAATAAGGTTTGAAAAACGGAATGTGCTTCAAAAAGCGTTCGCACCATGCTTTTAGCGCAAACATTTGGGGCAAATGACCCGTACCAATTTTTTCAATCACAATTAGTGAGTCTTTACCATATTTCTTGGCCAATTTATAAGCATTTTTATGCATATATTCACCAGAAACAGGCAATTCTTTGAATGTCGTCATAATATGGCGACGAATATCTTCCAACTCATCGGGATTATTCGTTCCAATGTAAAACATTTGTGTTTTTTTATCCATTGGGAATGTATCTAAGCGGACAGCCAATGCCGCAACGTGACCGGACGATCCAGATACTTCATACAATTCTTTAGGATTTGCATTGTATCGAATAGGCTTATCAGATTCAACGTCACGCACAACCTGTTCATGATGGAACATTGAACCATGATGTTCAGTAGCTGGTACTTGATTCAAATCAAAATTGCGGTTCTGCAAATTAGTAATAATCTCTTCGGGCGTTTTGCCCAAATCAATGCCTAAATGGTTAACTAAGTGCATTTCGTCATGTTCATCAATCCAAACATACAATGATAGCTCTGTATAAGCTGGACCTCTTCTGATCAAAGCACCACCAGAATTGTTGTTAATACCACCAATGACCGATGCACCCAAATTAGATGAGCCAATGACTGAATGTGGTTCACGTTTAAGTGGTCGCAATTCATTTTCTAAGTGAAACAGTGTCGTACCGGGAATGCTAGTACTTGTTCCCCATTATTGATTAACTGTAAATCTTTAATTTTCATGCCGTTCACAACAACTGTAGAACGGTCATAACCTGGGGCTGGTACGGATCCCTCAGTCAAACTAGTGTTGGCTGCTTGCATAATAATGATAATATTGTTATCATGCAAAACATTAAGCACACGCCACATTGCCATTAAAGTGGTTGGAAATACGACTGCAACTGCATCGCCCTTACCTGAGCGGTACCCTTTCCTAAAACGTAAAGATTTTGCTTTGTTAGTAATAACATTTTTTTTACCAACAACATTGACTAGTTCTTCGACTAAGTCCATATTAACTTCTCCCCTCTATAACGTTTGTAAAAAACGTTTTAATCATTACGCTTTCAATGATACGCTTTTTTTGATATTTTGGTTAATAGGTAGATTGTAAAATTAATCCGACGCTGTTCGGACAAAAAAGACCAGCTTCCTTTAAAATGGTGTTTATCACAAACCCATTTTTAGGAGCCGACCTTTTGTCTAGTAGGTTCTGTTGCAAAGTTTTCCAAAAAATCTATTTTAGTGTAAAATTGAGAAAAAAGACAGAGAGGACAGAGTAATGAATCATTTTAAAGGCAAACAATTCAAAAAAGACGTCATTATT
>JAFWUA010000112.1 GCA_017518785.1 Neisseriaceae bacterium | reverse complement strand
AGTCTGCCGGAAAGGTTTTAAGTCTGCCGGAAAGGTTTTAAGTCTGCCGGAAAGGTTTTAAGTCTGCCGGAAAGGTTTTAAGTCTGCCGGAAAGGTTTTAAGTCTGCCGGAAAGGTTTTAAGTCTGCCGGAAAAGGTTTTAAGTCTGAAACCTTTGCAAAACTTGTCATTCGTAAATTTGTAGTAGGAAAACAAAGAGTATTAACTTGTTGTTTTTTATAAAATATTCTTTGCTTGCGTTTAGAATGACGAACTATAAAAATATGGTCTTGCAAAGGTTTCAATTTCTATGATTAAGGCATTTTATGGAAGTTAAAGGCTTTGAAAACAAAAATGCTTTTTTATTATACAGACTCCTGCAAAACTCGATTTTTTCTATTACTCGTCATTCTGATCGTAGCGAAGAATCTTTATAAACAATAAGTTAGATTCTTCATTTCACTTCGTGAAATTCAGAATGACGAGTTTTGCAGGAATCTCTTTACGCCTTTTTAGCAACTTTTTGCTTTACACAAAAAATCGGACATTTGCAATAAATGTCCGATTGTGATTGATTTAACATATTATTACGAAGCTTTCTTATTTTTTGTGTCAGTTTGTTCTAATGTTTTACAAGCACTTTTGTATTTGACACAGGTATAAGTAAACTTACCAGTTACCATATCCACTGTAACAAAACCATCATAGTTATTCCCGCCACCCTTTTCTTTGCCTTTTGGTTTGGTTATAAGTGTCTTGCCTTCATCTTGAAATTCGAATTCAAAGTAATGGCTGTATTCCGCATGCTTGTAGGCAGAATAATACTTCTCAAGATCATCTTTATCTATGGGATATTTACCATCCTTTGTCGTCAGTCTCAACTTTGCGGCTTCCTGACGTATTTCGTTTAAGTAGGCTTTTGCCTGCATTAGGCGAGTTTTTTGTACGTGTGATGCGTATGACGGTATAGCAATTGTTGATAATATAGCGACAATCGCGACCACGATCATTACTTCCACCAAAGTAAAACCAAAAGAGAGTTGTCTTTTGCACATTGTTAAACCTCCCTATCTATTATGGTGCAGGAGTTGTGATTATGGATTGGAAAGTAGCTTTAGTATCGCCATTTTTACCCCATGCACGTGCGGTGATGCGGAAAATGCGTCTGTCTTCTTCACCATCAACGGTTCTAATGCCTAAATATTCAGCGATGTAACACGGTTTGGGTGCATCGCCAACGTCTTTTTCATCACAATATGGACCAACACCATTTACATTTGCCCAAGTCTCTTCTTTTTCCCAAAGGGGAGTTCCCGACCAAAAGCCACATTTACCGTCGATACAGCCACCATCAGGGAAATTGGTAACCATATCCTTTGTGCAAGCAGTACCAGCAGCAACGGTACTACAATCTTCTGGAATGGCAGTAGGGTTTGAAGGGTCTGTTGTACTATCAATCACAAAATCATTAATATCCTGCTCGGCAAGCAACAGTGCTCTTTCTGCAATACCTACCGCATATTTATAGTCAGCATCGTTAGCAGCCATTCGCATTTCTGTATTGGTAACGTGAGAACCACCAACTACTAATAATGCAATAATCACCATAATCATCATCACCATTACCAAAGAAAAACCTTGTTGACGATGATTGTTGTATTCATTTAATTTTTGAATAGTTTTCTGTTGGCACATACATTACCTCCACGCAAAGTAGCTGTGATTAAATATTGATTATCTTCCATATCAGCGGCAATTTTATTGCTACTCTTTCCTGAACCATCATCAATAAATCGAGTATTTTCATTAGCATAATCATACTTCAACCAAATATTGATGGTTGTAGGTCCAAGCTGTTTGTTTTTTACAGTTTCTGCATGAGTATCAACAACACTACCAGCAGGTTGATTGGTTTCTAACACGTAGAATGAGGCTGGATTTGGATCATCTTCTGTTTTACCATGGCTTCCAATTTCATTTAAATCAGGTGGAGGGCAATCTTCCACAAATGTGTATTCAACTGTCATATCAGTTACGTTTTTGACCAATTCTTGTGGTGGTGTCCAAGTTCCATCATCGTCTAATTCTACACGGAACAAAGAAAACCCACCGTCTGGTTTTTGACCAACAAAATAGGCGTTGACTTTATAAGCCATTAGCAAGAATGATAAGGAATCTTGTTCTTTAGCAACCTTGTATTTTCCGGTAGTGTTAACTTCAATAGCAGGTTCATTTTTATTTGTTACACCTTTTTGAAAAATCAAGTTATTACAACTTGCAGCAACAAGCACGCCATTGTTATCTATGGTGGTTCCTACTACTTTGTTAGAATCTAACTCCTTATCTCCACCAACAAATGTGATAGGAGATGTAGGCGTTTTGCTCTTGATTCCTAAACCACCTTCGCCATAGTAGAAAACCAACGCCCCCATATCGTTGCCAGATTTATTTTTTAGCTCGATACCACCTCTTATTTTATCAAGAATTGTGCTACTTCCAGCTGGAATCCAGCGAACACCGGCAGAGGCTTCAGACAGAGTGGCTGCATTGGGTAAATGTGTACTTAAATCAGCTATATCACTGGTATTAGCATCAAAAGGTGTTCCATTGTTTTCAACGGCAACTGTACCATCATCAGTGTCAATACCATTCCAGCGACCTAATGCAGTACAACCAAAAGTTCCTGCCATACGTGCATCACGAACAATCATTGTTCCGGCAGTGCGTAAGCTTTGGCGAACAGCAATTCTATCTTTGGCAGCATCGTCCAAAGAGCGGGTATGAGAATATAGAGCTCCAGTTGCACCAATAACAATTAAACCTAATACGCTTGCAATCATAAATTCAACCAAAGTAAAACCTTGCTGATTAGCGATTGCTTTTGATTTTTGATGTTTTTTTGCGGATAACATTTCAATACTCCACTCTCAATTTTATAGCTGATCATCTAATAGGTAGGTATATTCATACTCAACACCAGTATCATCACCACTTGTACTCATCTTCCAAGTTACGTATAACTCGTTGCCTAATTCATTACCAGTTGCATCTTTGTGTTTTCTTACTTGGGTTTTAATTTCGAATGATTCATCATTACCACGTATATTGTTTTTTACTTCTGTACAGAAGTTATTAATATGTTCAGCAGCTAAAAGATCACGCCCCGCTATTGAAGCCCCGCCTTTGGAAGTTCTGTTGAATTTATTATGAAACTCATAGACACCTCTGGGTTCCGGACAGCTTGCGTTATATGCTTCGTAGCTTTTTTGTGTAACTCCGGTAGCTGGATCTAATGTTAGTTTGGGATTAGCCAATATAGCTTCTGCGAGATTTTGAGTTGCTTGTGTAACAACACTCATATTTTCTGCTTCTTGAATACTTGCAGAAGTTCTAACCTGCATGGAGATGAGAGCCATCAATCCTAATGCCAAGATAAACATTGATATCAACACTTCAATCAAGGTGGAACCTTGTTCTTGGCGAAAGTGTTGTCGTGATAAATTAATAGTATTCATGATTGTCTCACCTTTTTACATATCGTCTTTATCGCAGTAGCAGAAATTTTCGCTACCTGAAACTTTGTCTTTAACTGCTAACATGGTTTCTCTTGGGGTACAAGTAGTGGCACGCGAAATGCTTTCCACGCGAACTACACGACAAAAAGAACCTGGCAATGATTTTGCTTGACGTTTATCGGCAATAACAATTCGTCCAATTAAACCTAATTTTCCACCGCCTGGTTTGTCAAATTCTTTTTTCATACGCATTTGACCATTGGTGGAATAAACAAAGCCAACTTGTTGCCCATAATCAGCAACAGCATCTGTACCCCTTTTGCCACCAACAGGGTAGGCTTCTACTTTGAATGAAAGATTTGGGTTAAATTGAGTTACGCGTAAATCTTCTTCAGTGTCGTATTTTTGGTTATTGATTTTTTTGTCAGAATCATTGACTTTGTTATTGTCAGAGAATACTACCATTGTACGTGGGGTTTTATCTTCCCCTGTCCAACCAACAGCCTTATCAGCCATACCATGTAATTTGCCATCACTTTTGAGTTTACCTGGCACAATAAATACTGAACGACTTTGACGAATTGCTTCATTTTGTGTAAAGACGAGTGTATTGGCAAAATCATTTGCAGCGGCATTAACGCGTTGCCTTGCTATCATGTTTCCCATAGACGGCACTGCTAATGTTGTAAAAATAGCAACCAATGCCACCACTATCATCAATTCGATGAGTGTAAAACCCTGATTAGAACGATTGTGATTCATAACCAACTCCGATTCTTTTTTGCGTTTAGCATAATACGATACGCTGTTTATGGTATGTCCCTTTTTCTGATAAAAGGTAGTTAGTTTGGATAAGTGCAATCAGATTTTAGATTGCGGTTTCGCTTGCAAATTTACGACTCGTAAATCAAAGTCGATATGAACCTGCAACGCTAACATCTAAACCCTCCAACGAGTCTTCATCGCTATTATCGTCATCATTTGATTCAACTTCTTTTGCTTTTTCTGCGTTCATTTCTTTGCGATGTTCTTCTTCGATGGCTTCAATTTGTTTTAAAACTTCTTGTTTTTTTCTTTCCTCTTCTAAACGCTTTTCCTCTTCTAAGCGTTTTTCTTCTGCAAGGCGTTTTTCTTCGGCTAAACGTTTTTCTTCTGCAAGGCGTTTTTCTTCTGCCAAACGTCTTTCCTCTGCAAGGCGTTTTTCTTCTGCGATTTGCTTTTCTTGTGCTAAACGCTTTTCTTCGGCGATTCTTTTTTCTTCTGCAAGGCGTTTTTCTTGGGCTAAACGCTTTTCTTCGGCAAGTCGTCTTTCTTCTGCTATTTGTTTTTCTTGTGCTAAACGTTTTTCTTCTTCGGCGTAACGTGCTTTTTGTCGTTCTT
>JAFWUA010000007.1 GCA_017518785.1 Neisseriaceae bacterium | reverse complement strand
CCAAGAATGCCCCACGGCACTGGCGGTGTCTTTGCACGCACCGAATGATGCCATTCGCAATCAAATTATGCCGATTAACCAAAAATATCCGCTCAAAGATTTAATGAATGCGTGCTTAAAATACTTGCAATTTGCCCCACGAGATTTTATTACTTTTGAATATATTTTATTAAACGGTGTGAATGATCAGCCACAACACGCCCAAGAACTGTTGGATTTGGTTAAATCTGTGCCGTGTAAATTTAATTTAATTCCGTTTAATCCTTTTGCCAACAGTCCTTTCAGGCAGCCTGAAAGGGATAGCGTTCTGCGTTTTCGTGATATTTTGAATGATTTTGGCATTGTTGCTACAATACGCAAAACACGGGGCGATGATATTGCCGCTGCTTGTGGTCAGTTGGCAGGGCAGGTGAAAGATAAAACTCGCCGAACTACAACGGATTTGAAAGTTATTTCTGTAATGGAGAAAAAAACATGTTCATCTTACGTTCATTAAATAGGTGTCTTGCACTTGGATTGTGCATTTTGGCTACCTCATGTGCATTACTTCCAGATACATCAGGACCATCTCGTTCTGAAAGAATGGCAGATTTGGCAAAAATTAAAACACAATTGGCTATGGAGTATGAAAAATTAGGTGAACACCGTTTAGCTTTGTCTGCCATAGAAGAGGCAATTGTAGCTCAAAGTAATTATGACATGGCATGGTTGGTGAAAGGCTGGATTCATCAAAATTTAAAAATGAATAATGAAGCTGATCAAGCATTCCGCCGTGCTTTATCTATTTCTCCTAATAGTGCTGAAATCAATAATAACTATGGTTGGTTTCTATGCAACAATATGAAACAAATTTCTCAATCATTGGTTTATTTTGACCGTGCATTAGCAGACCCAACATATCCAACACCACATGTTGCACATATGAATAAAGGTATTTGCCGTGCACGTGGTGGAAGTTATGCCGCAGCAGCAGCTGATTTAGCACGTGCCAAAGCATTAGCACCTAATTTGCCAACTCCCATAAAAGAAATGGCACGCTTAAAATTAATGGAAGGGCAATCATCACAAGCACAAGATTTAATGAATCAATATCAACGCCGTATCGAAGTATTAGGACCTGATGATTTGTTATTAGGCTGGAAAATAGCACGTTCACGTGGTAATACACAGGCTGCTTATGAATATGAAGCACAATTACGCAGTAGATATCCTGCTTCTGATGAGTTGATGGAAATAAGTGGTGGTACAGGACATTAGCTTGTGAATAAAGAAGTAAAACACGATCCACAAGAGTGGCGAGTACAAATCGGCGATAGTTTGAATAAAGCCAGAGTATTTAAAAATATTTCTTTGGCGGAAGTTTCCGATTATCTGAAATTGCGTGTTAATCAAATTAAAGATATAGAAGAAGGGCGTTGGGATTCTTTGCCAGACGCTGTATTTGCACGTGGTTTTATTCGTAATTACGCTCAAATGTTGGAAATAGAAGAAGATATCCAGCCATTATTGGACAATGCACTGCCTAATTCCAATCACTTGATTAAAAGAAACATTAATGTATCTCACCGTATTATTTCCAATAAAAAACTACCAGTTTGGATAAATATATTAATTTTATTGATCATATTTATGGTGGTTATTTTTATTTGGCAAAAATATTCATCAAATCGCACTTTGAAATTAGACGAAGCACAATTAGAGCAAGAAATAACCGCACCAGCATTGCAAGTAGGCGATATAAATACAAAGGTTATTCCTTTAATTGAAAACACTGCATCAGAAGTTTATGATGAGTCATCGGAAATTAGTGATAATATTTTGTACATCAATGCCAAATACCGTACTTACCTACATGTAACAGATTCATCAAATAAAGTCTTAATTAATCAAATTGTTCCAGGTGGTAGTCGCCATCAATTTAACGGATTACCACCATATCGCATTAAAATTGGTTATGCGATAGGTTCAACTGTTGAACTCAATGGCAAAGCCTACGATGTTAAAGCGAATACTAATAGTAAAGTTGCCAATCTAACTGTACCATGATTACACGTCGTCAAACTTTAACTGTTCAAGTTGATGGTATCAACATAGGTTCAGACGCACCAATTGTTGTGCAATCAATGACCAATACTGATACTGCTGATGCATTTGCTACTGCAATGCAGGTTAAAAAATTAGCAGATGCAGGTTCTGAACTTGTGAGGATTACTGTTAATACACCACAAGCTGCAGCTGCTGTGCCAGAAATACGTTTGCGACTTGATGATATGGGTTACACAGTTCCATTGATTGGCGATTTTCATTTTAATGGCGACCGCTTGTTAAAAGACTATCCTGCTTGTGGCAAGGCTTTGGCAAAATACCGTATCAATCCTGGTAATGTTGGCAAAGGCAATAATGGTGATAATAAATTTGCCTTTATGATTCACGTCGCTGCTGAAAATAACAAAGCAGTGCGGATTGGTGTTAATTGGGGTAGTTTAGACCAAAGCGTTGCAAGCAGATTAATGGACGAAAATCGCAATTTAGGTAGCCCTAAAACAATAGCACAAGTTATGCAGGAAGCATTGATTACATCGGCATTAGAGTCTGCCGGAAAAGCAGTTGAATTGGGTCTGCCGGAAAATAAAATTGTCCTATCATGCAAGGTGTCGCATGTGCAGGACTTAATTTTGGTGTATCAAAAATTAGCAAGCCAGTGTCGTTATCCCTTACATTTGGGCTTAACCGAAGCTGGTATGGGAAGTAAGGGGATAACAGCATCAGCAGCAGCGTTAGCCGTATTATTGCAACAAGGAATTGGAGATACTATCCGTATTTCACTTACCCCAGAACCAAATGGCGATCGTAGTCAAGAAGTAATAGTTGCCCAAGAATTATTGCAAAGTATGGGTTTGCGAGATTTTGTTCCACAAGTTACTGCATGTCCAGGTTGCGGACGTACGTCAAGTGTTTTATTTCAAGAACTTGCTCGCGATATTCAACAACATTTACGCCACAAAATGAGTGAATGGAAAGGCAAATATGATGGCGTAGAAAAACTTAAAGTAGCTGTTATGGGCTGTGTAGTAAATGGTCCTGGTGAAAGTAAATTAGCAAATATTGGTATATCCTTGCCTGGTTCAGGCGAAACACCAGTTGCACCAGTTTATGCAGATGGAGAACGTATTGCTTTACTTAAAGGTGATAATATGGCAAGTAAATTTATGCAATTAGTTGAAAATTATGTACATCAACGGTATATCAAAAAATCTTCAAACTAATGTAGATAGAAAATCATAAAAATATGAATACTATTCAATATTACAAAAAGTTATTAAACGCCAATTATTTGTTGATTATTCGAGATTTTCCGGCAGACTGAAACTCCTGCAAAAACTAACTTTTCACCATTCGTCATTTTAAGCTTTGCTATGAATTTTTATAAAATAAATAATTATCTTCTTCATTTTCCTGCGAAAAATTCAGAATTACGAGTTTTGCAGTGGTTCTCAATCTAATAAACTTGTATTTTTTGTAAAAAAAAGGTTATTTACATTCATAAATGTATGTACAATTTACCCTTACTTAAATGTTGATAGATAGCGTAAAATTAACCGTTTTTATACGTGGTAACTTCGGTTTAAAATCATAACCCAAAGGGTTTGGAATAAGTTGCATTTCGTCTAACCAAAATGGCGTGGTTTATGTGCAACGTTAAGTGTAGGTGATTTACTACCCCACGCACGACCAGTATTACACGCTATGAATGGCGTGTAGTCATTGTTTTGGTAAAGTTAGCTTATTTTGATGATATTCATACTTTTGACATAATTGAAGTTAGGCATTTTGTTTTAGTTTAAGTTTTATTTAATAATTTTTCGTTATTTTTCAAAATTTTTTAGAGGCTTATTCAATATGACACACATTAAATTTTTCAAAAATACAGCCATTGTTTGGGCTGTGATAAGCGTTTTGGTAGCATGTAAACCACAACAACAGCAACAACAGCCGCAAGGGCAGGCACCTGTGGTTTCGGTGATTGCCGTCCAACCTGAAACGGTTAAGTTAAATACGGCTTTGACGGGGCGTTTGGAAGCGTCTCGTGTCGCGGAAGTGCGGGCTCGTGTTCAAGGTGTTGTTTTGGAACGGCTTTTTGAAGAAGGTTCGCAGGTAAAGCAAGGTCAGCCTTTGTTTTTGATTGATGACGCACCTTATCGTGCCGCCAAAGCGTCTGCACAGGCGGTGTTTGATAAGGCTCGGGCGGATATGAACCGTATGAAACCCTTAATGGAAGCAGGGGCGATTAGTCGTCAGGAATGGGACGCTATTGTTCAGGGCTATCAGGTT
>JAFWUA010000111.1 GCA_017518785.1 Neisseriaceae bacterium | reverse complement strand
ATAAATATCAAAAGGCTACCGACAGGATTCGAACCTGCGACCTGGTCGTGAGAAACGGATTTAGTTGCTGTTAGAAACTTATATCAAGCTTCATTTTACTTGCTCTACCACTGAGCTACGGTAGCCATAAAAAATCAAATTATTACTTATCTTTTGAATGTGTTACTAAACGAATCAAATTATAAGTTTGTTTTCTATTCCAGATTGCAGGTTTAACTTCGGCGGTAAAAAAGGCAATACCATCGGAGTCAAAATTGCCATCTTCATAATCAGGATAATAAGTAATACCTGCCAACAAAATATGATTATTTTTCGGATTTCTTTCTGCGTAAGAGACGATGGCATTAGGATACATTTCACCGTCTCCGGCATATAAGTAATAGCAATTATTTTTCAAAACTGTGCTGCCATTTATACTTTCCGGCAGTGTTTTTAATTTATAACCAAAAAATTTTTCTATGCTTTCTACAACATATTTGGTTTCTATCGCCTGTTTCCCTTCAGAATCTTTGGGGCATTTCGCATTTTCAAATCTTGTTTTCCAATTATTTAAGTAATTATGAA
The DNA here is from genome assembly GCA_017518785.1 of Neisseriaceae bacterium. Taxonomy (GTDB): domain Bacteria; phylum Pseudomonadota; class Gammaproteobacteria; order Burkholderiales; family Neisseriaceae; genus RGIG9985. Next base: position 4,881 of record JAFWUA010000111.1, on the reverse strand, counting down.
AAATACCAAATTCAAGCAATTTATCTGCATTTTTTTCAGTTAAAAAAGACTTTATATCCCGAACTTCAATTCTGGCTTCAACAAAATTAGAAATAAAAACGCTTAATTTATCCAATTCTTGTTGTTTAGTTATTCTCTCGGCATAGCTTATATTTGATGCACATAGAAAAATAAAAATGATGATTGCGGTTTTAACTAATTTATTCATATGATTTCCAATTTTAAGCGGTTGGCGGCGGGATTCGAACCCACATCTCCTGGCACCATATTTTTTAATGCTGTACGAAACTTATAACGAGTTTCCTTTTACCAGTGCTTTACCAATTAGCTACGCCAACCATAAACAAATTATACAGGCACAATCTGCTGATAACGCTCACTATTAACCACTTCTTGCATAAATTCTAATGGCGATTTGCCAGCAACCGCAAGCTCAAATGTAATTTGACTTGCACCGCTTACCAAAACCACATTCGTATCATCTTTGGTAACTGGTAGAGTTTGATTACTCCGTGATGCCACATTCCAAAATACTACTTGTGGCAAGCGGTACCCTTTGTTTTCAAAGCGTTGTTTGGCATTTTTGAATATGGTTTTATTAGTTTTGCGACAACATTGGTCAAATTCCATATCAGAAATAATATAAATCACTGACGGCATATCTTCCTGTGGCGACTTATCTTTCACTGCTGCTTGCAAAATAGTGTCAAACACCGCTTCCAAATTAGTATTCATCTCCCAATGTGCTGTTTCAATATTGTGAACTTTTTGTTCTAATGTCTGTCCTTGAATTTGCACTAATTGTGGTCGTTCAGAAAAAGTCATAAAGTAATTGTGGAATACACCACGATTGCGTTCAGCAAAATACAAAGCCAAAGACACCGACATATTCATCGGTGTACCACTCATAGAGCCAGAAACATCTGCCACCACAATCGCATTTTCACCAGCGGTATAATCCGGCAGATTATTCCACAACACTTCGGCAGATTTTGCATCACTACGCAATAAATTAATAATTTGATAGCAATAAAGTGTTGCAGTATTCACCTTCTTCTCGCCTTTTTCTACTGCTTGCAAATATTCTTCAAAACGCTGTTCATCATGTCGTCTAAACGCTTTGGTGTGTTTAGCAAAGGCTTGGCTTGGCAATTTGTCGTAGTTAATTTCACTCCATTCTTTGCTACTCATTTTAGTTTCAAGAATATTGATTTTCTTACGTAAATTAACCAAAGTTTTACGATATTGCGACAATGTCAAATCTAATTTTTTAGCTAAACGACGTGCCAATTTACGTTGCTCTTGATTAGAACAATTTTCAGAAGGCAACCATTTGCCCAAGAGCGATACTTGCTGATTTTGATTATCCAATACCAATTGATTTTTAATTAATTCAATTACTTTTTCATTATCAATAAAGGCAATTAAATCGTCCCAACGACCATATTCAGGCACAAAAGCAATAATTTTTTCAAATACTGATAAATCGTTTTTGTATAAATTAGCAAGACAGGTGCGAAAGCTTTGTCGCTCCCCTTGACCACCACGAATATCACGCAGATAAAACAAAATCCGCAAAGCAGTTTGCTTGTCTTGGTTGTATGCACGGCTAAATAACTGCTCCACTTGCTTGTGCTTATCACGTTTAGCACCGCCTAATGCAAAAAAATCCAAACATGCATCAAGCGTTGAAGCATAAGCTACTGCATTGTTTTCAGTACGAGTTTTATTAGTAACACTAATCAAAGAAGATAAGAAACTCATGTTTATTCCCCTTAAAATCACAAGGCACTATCGAACGATTGAAAGTCGTGTTAATTGCTGTGAGTGCCTTAAAATGGAGATGATGCAAGGCTCATATGGAATCGAACCAAAAATATCCAAATAATTGCTGTATGAGCCTTATGAAAAAATTGCAGAAAACTATTGTAACAAACCAAGATAAAAAATGCTCTCATTATCCGTTTTTAAGAGACTCCTGCAAAACTCGATTTTTTCTATTACTCGTCATTCTGAGCCGAAGCACTGAGCGTAGCGAAGTGGCAAGCGAAGAATCTTTATAAACAATAAGTTATATTCTTCATTTCACTTCGTGAAATTCAGAATGACGAGTTTTGCAGGGGTCTCTTTTAAATCAATAACATAATTTTAAGTATAAATTGCCACTTCAAAATAACATTCATGTACTCTTAACAGCTTGAAAACGCTTATGTTACTAATGAAAGTTTTCCAATCATATATGATTGGATACCGTGCTTGACAGCACGGTATCTTAATGAAAAACCCTGTTGGCATGATACATAACTAATTATCTGCTAATCAATTTAGGATTTATAAATATGATGAAAAAAATGATTTTTTCTGTTTTGTTTTATTCTTGTGTATTGTGTCTAAATGGTTGTGAAAATAATGCGGAAAAAAGAGCAAAACTTCAAGCACAAATGGAAGCCGTACAACGAGATATAAGACTCTGTTACGAAGAAAAGGCAAAAACAGCATCAGCACTTGAAGGTTTAAATATCGCCCAAGCTTGCAATAAAAAATATGAAAAAAAATTAGCCAAACTCCAAAAAGAATGGGATAAACTCAACGATATTAGATAATTATTTTGATAAAAAAACGGTATGTTTTTTAATAATTTCTTATATAAAAAAGTCTGCCGGAAAGGATTTTATTATTTTTTCCGGCAGACTCTTTATTAGATTGTATTAGAAACGATAAGTTAAATTCAAACGCACATCGCGACCCGGTTCTGGCATAGCATTCACGCCAGCACGTTGGCTTTGGGAACGATAGTTTTTATCAAACAGGTTATCAACCGATAAATTAATATTAAAATCATCTTTGCCACTTGGTTGCCAATTTACAAAAATATCATGTACCCCATAACCAGCACGATTCACCACATCGCCACCTCCACGATTTGATGCTGCACTTAAATAAGACGAACTTTCAGCATAACGCCCACGCCAGCCGATTTCCAATGATGGTTTTTCAAATGTGTATGATAGAGAAGTTAGCCATTGACGACCCATTGGAATAGCAGTTTGCACTACATCAGCAGTTGAACCATTAATTTTAGGATCACTATATGCCATACCTACACGAGCTTTTAAACCACGCCATTTGTAGCCCATATTGACTTCATAACCTTTATTTTTCAGATTTCCACCAGAATATAGAGAAATGGGCTGACCGCTTCTTCCGCCACCACCGTAATTGGTTAAGTCTTTAATTTTTTGATTAAAATAACTTGCGTCCAAAGACAAACCTTGCCATTGCCATTTAACATTTAATTCGGTATTGCGTGAGCGTTCGGATTTTAAATCAGGATCTAATGCAACACTACCACCAGTAAGTTGTATTTCGTAAAAACGTGGCGAACGAGTTGCATAATTATGAGTTAATGCAAAAGATAAATTATCTGTTGCGTCCCAGATTAAACCAACATTTGGGCTAATGTAACCATCAGATACAGATGGTGTAGCGTTTCCGGCAGACTTCATTTCAAAATGGTCGTAACTCAAACCAGTAGTAACAGTCCATTGTTGATTTTTACCAAATCCCCATAAACCCTCGATATACGCCTTAAAATCATCTTTTTCTTGTTTATAAGGACTGCCGGAAGTCTGTACTCCCTCCTCATTGCGATAATTCAAACCATATTTCAAAGTATGATTATCACCTAATTTGCTGCTCAAATTTAAATTAGCACCAAGAGTTTCAGTTTGAGGTGTAGAGGGATTGGCAGAGTAAAGTTTATGTTTAGCCGCAATGCGATAAATATTCGCATCAATATTGCTTAAAAATCCAGCATTACGTCCTTTCAAATACAAATTGCTATTATCTTGAATACGATGTTTGTAGTAAGGATTATCGTTGTCGGTAGCAAAGTAAAATTCTTCACGCAAATTACGCATACCATAGTTTTCTTCGCGACTGTGTTTTACACCAACTGTCCAATCTTCATTAGGATTAAGATTAATCTTTGCCAAATAAGAACGATTACCTAAATTACTGTTTTTAATTTTATCCGTACCATCGGCTGAAACATAACCATCACCACCACGATAACTTTTTTCATGTACCCAATTTCCTTGAAAAATTCCATCAAGAATACCATTGTCGCTTTTGCCATAAATTGCAGCACCACCAAAATAACCGCTATTAGTACCGCCACCACCACGCACACGGAAACCATAATTTTTGCCATCACGCAATAAATCTTTGGCATCAACTGTTTCAGCAATAATCCTACCCGAAGTTGCACCAATTCCAGAAGAAGCAGAACCTGTACCCTTTTCAATCTTGACAATCTTCACCATCGCAGGATCAAGCATAAAACGTCCTTGATGGTGGAAAATTGAAGTAGCATCAGTAGATGCGTTATCAACAACATAATCAATTTGATCAGCCCCCATACCACGTAAAGTGATATGTTGCGACAAACCATTACCACCACCAAACTGCACTGCCACTTGATCGGATAAAACGTCTTTTAAGTCAGTGGCATTAGATTTTTCAAATTCGCGAAAATCTTCAATCGGTTTCGCAGAAATACGCTCGCTACGAACATGAATTTGCTCCAATTCGTAACTTTCCTCATTATCAGCCCATGCAAAAGCAGTTGCTACTGCCAAAGGAAGTATGGATAAACGATGAATTTTATGTGTATTTTTCATGTAAATTCCTAATCTATAAAGTGAGTAAATGTTAAATCGTTACAAATGATAACAATTCTTATTTATTATAATAAAAATAGCGATTATTTGCATAAATTTTTATACTTATTTTTCAATATATTATTTTTTTATTAATATTGAGATTGATTATATTATAGATTTTTCAGAATTTACGGCAGTGTTTTTCCAGCAGTGTTTT
>JAFWUA010000110.1 GCA_017518785.1 Neisseriaceae bacterium | reverse complement strand
GCTCCGCCGCCGTGTGGAGACGCACCGCCGTAGGTATCGACAATAATTTTGCGTCCAGTCAAACCGCAATCACCTTGCGGCCCGCCAATCACAAAGCGTCCTGTGGGGTTGATTAAATATTTGGTGTCGCCACGCAACATTTCAGGCGGCAAAACAGGTTTGATGATTTCTTCAATCACCGCTTCTTTCAGCGTTTCATACGCAATATCAGGCTCGTGTTGCGTGGATAAAACCACAGTGTCAATGCCCACAGGTTTGCCTGTTTTATCGTCATAAATCACGGTGAGTTGGGCTTTTGCGTCTGGTCGCAACCACGCTAATCGTCCGTCTTTGCGTAATTCGCTTTGGCGTTGCATTAAGCGGTGTGCGTAGTAAATGGCAAACGGCATAAGGGTAGGCGTTTCATCACAGGCGTAACCAAACATTAAGCCTTGATCGCCTGCCCCTTGATTTAAGTCTAAACCTTGTCCTTCATTCACGCCCTGTGCAATATCGGGCGATTGTTGGTCGTAGCACACCATTACCGCACAACCGTCTGCGTCAAAGCCCATTTCGGACGAGTTGTAACCGATTTTTTTAATGGTATCGCGTGCGGTTTTAATGTAATCCACATTCGCGGTTGTGGTGATTTCGCCTGCAAGCAAGCACAAGCCTGTATTCACCAAAGTCTCCGCCGCCACGCGTGCGGTTGGGTCTTGGCTTAAAACTGCGTCTAAAATAGCGTCCGAAATTTGGTCGGCAACTTTGTCGGGGTGTCCTTCGGACACGGATTCTGATGTAAAAAGATATTCGCTCATGGTCTTGAAAATTAATTTAGTCTTAAAAAACGTTATTTGTGTAATGGGTTGGTGATTCTATCACGGATTACCTTAATATTGTTTATATTATGATATTGCTATTGTTTTTCTATATATGTTTTTAATTCTTGCCAATCTGGTTCTCCCAAATATCTCCTTACTATATTTCCTTGTTCATCAATTAAAAATGTAGTTGGTGCTAAAACTACATCGTATGCTTTGGTTGCTGAACCATCTTTATCATAAGATACGATAAAAGGTAGTTTATATTTTTGTGTATAATCAATCACTTCGCTTTCTGTATTCAGATTTAACGAGATAGCAATAGTTTGAAAATTTGGTAATTTTGAATATTGTTGGTGAAATGCAATTAATTGTGGCATTTCTTGTACGCAACCTGGACATGATGGATACCAAAAATTAAGTATAGTTATTTTATCTAAAAAGTTTTTTTCATTAATTGACTGTTTGTTAGTAATATTAACTGCATTAAACGCAGGAGCACTATTTTGCTTATTGGAATTTAAGGCAAATATAATAACACCAATTAATAGAATACAAACTATAATAATTAAAATATTTTTTTTCATGATATAACACGAGTTAAGATTGTGCGGATTTCGTCATTTAATGGTAGAGCACGATTGGTGTTTAGATCCAAAATTACATATGTAACTTGAGCTTCTGTTATTATTTTTTCGGTTTTAAGATTGCGTATAGTTTGAGTTAATATGCCACTTTTTTGATTAAAATCACCTAATTGAGTGCGAACGCATAATATATCACCAACAGTTGCAGCACGGCGAAAATTTATATTGATATTCACCACTGCAAATCCCCAATTTTTTTGGGCAAGTAATTCCAATGCTCCATTATCATCAAATAAAGCCCAACGTGCTTCTTCTAAAAATTCCAAATAACGTGCATTATTGACGTGCTTATAAATATCAAGATGATAACCACGAACTTTGATAATAGTATCTTTCATACAGATTATAGTTAATATGGTTAAGCATCAGGATTAATAATGATTGGTTCAAAAGGTGTGCGTTCTATATCTTGTTGTGATAAATCTGTTACCACTGTGGATAGACGTATTTCAAACCATTCTGTAAAAATATCTGGGTGCAAATCTGGCCATTGTTCTGGATCTTCGCACCAGTCGGCTAATTCGGCACTGAATAATTGTTCCAAATTTTTCATAACCTCATCGTATGCTTGATCTAAATCTTCGCAAGTATTGATAAGATATGAATTAGCATCATCTTGCAAATCCTCCAAATTAAAGTCATCTAAATCTGTTTCCGGCAGACTTTGTAACCAAGCCCAAAAAGGTTCTTGGGGGATAAGTGTTACTAAACTTCTGTTTATTTCATACATGATTGTTACTCCTTATTTGTACTACTTGGGGTAGATGAACTATTTTCGTTTGGTTCTGATGGTGTTTTATCTGTATTAGATGAATCACCATCATCTTCAAATAGGTCATCTATATTTACATCTTCATCTTTATTTTCACCATATTTTCCGCCAGTTTGCGATGAGCGTCTTGCCATGTAAAAATCACGCATATAGGCATATTTATCCGGTGCGGCATCTTTTACCACATCGGTTAATCCAAGATATTTAGCACGTGTATCAATGACATTAAGACCACTTATTCCATATAGCACTTTGTTATTGCTGATTAATGCACTTTGTGGTGAATATACTGTGGTAATTGCACCACCCAAAGAATCGCGTAAGGTAGAAGGACCAGATAGTGGCATTATAAAATAATTGCTATTTTTCCAACCCCACGATGCAAAAGTATCGCCTAATGTGTTTTTATTATTAGGCATATTGGCTAAATCTGCGACTGGCAATAAACCACCCAACCCCCAAACGGTATTAATTCCTATGCGAGAAACATCGGTGGCAGCTTTTTCAATATCCAAACGTAAAATATTGCTACCTAAACTTATTACATCACGCAAATTATCAAAAACATTGGTTACGCCGGTACGTACTGGCTTGGGTACGGCTTTTTGATAGCCACGAGCGGCTGGCTCTAATATTGTTTCATCTAATTTGTTATTGATTTTGAACATTGCTCGATTGTACGGTTCGTACGGATCATTTGGATTGGTGGTTGAGCAAGCTGTTAGTATACAAGCGATTGATATTGCAACGTAAAAACGCTTAATCATTGGTAATCCAATCATTAATATTATAAAGTTTAAGTAAATCAACCATTGTTGGAGGAATATTTTCAATGGTAGGAAATTTTTCTTTAAGCAATCGTTTGGCTGCAACGAAAATAGCAACGCAAGATGAATCCACATGTCCTACGTCTTGAAAAACAATTTTGTTTATGCCATCAATGTTATTTAAAAACAAGCGGAGAACATCGACATTGATTGAAGATGTGTCGATATTCCCACTTAAAATCAGAGTATCACCTGATTTGGTTTGCTGCATTTATTTGCTACCTTCTTTACGCAACTCGGCAATCAAGCCATCGATACCGCCTTTATTCACAATTTCCTTGAATTGATTGCGATAAACAGTAACTAAACTTTGACCCTCCACTTTTACATCATAAATGCGGTAATTATTTCCGCTTTTATAGGTGGTATAGTCAATGTGTACTATGTCGTTTTTGCTTGCATTTGCGGTTGGTAAAACTTCGGTGGAAATTATGACTTGTTTGCCATCGTTTTCTACGCGTGGATTATCGCCAACTTTCACTTGTGCGGATTTGTATTGAAACATTGTGCCGGAGTAAATACGAATTAGCTTATTTTTAAATGCTTCGGTTAGTTGTTTTTTCTGTTCCGCAGATGCTTGTTTCCATGGTGCTCCAACTGCTAATGCTGTCATGCGTTCAAAATCGAAGTAGGGTGTAGCATAACGTTCGGCTTCTGCTCTTACAGCATCTGCATTGGCTCCGTTTTCCTTATTCAAGATTTTTAGAATTTCTACGGAATTAGTTTTTACTTGATTAACTGCTTCTTGTGGTGTAGCAAAAGCTACGGTGCAGCATAGTAAAGTACTTACAGTTAAAATGGTCTTTTTCATAGCGTTCATGGTTAATCCTTCCGCAATATGTTGTGTTGTGTGTTAATTGGTTATATTTGCTTGATTTAAATTAGCTCAACATTATCTTTAACATTAATTCAAAAGGCAATATGTTACTATTTAAATTATTGCAATTAAATCTAATTCAAGCAAACGTTGATTTTGACGTGTTTTCTAAAAAATAGTTTCCCTTTGAGTTTTCCGGTAGACTATTTTCCGGCAGACTTTTCCGGCAGACTTTTGAGGCAGACTTTTTTCCGGCAGACTATTTTCCGGCAGACTATTTTCCGGCAGACTATTTTCCGGCAGACTATTTTCCGGCAGACTATTTTCCGGCAGACTATTTTCCGGCAGACTATTTTCCGGCAGACTAT
>JAFWUA010000109.1 GCA_017518785.1 Neisseriaceae bacterium | reverse complement strand
CTTTCTTGACGTTGAATAAAATCGTTTAGGATTTGTTCACGTTCGGCATCGCGAATGCGTTGCAAAATCACTTGTTTTGCGGTGTGTGCACTAATACGACCAAACTCAACAGCTTCAATCGGTTCTTCGTAATATTCACCAGCCTCCATTGTTAAACCATAATCTTCGTCCATTTCTTCTACGGTTTTTTCCACATCAGGATAGGTGTAATCTTCATCCAATACAATTTTCCAACGGCGATAGGCTTGATAATCGCCAGTATCTCTATCAATGGCAACACGAATATCGAAATGCTCATTACCGGGTTGTTTGCGTACTGCACCAGCTAATGCAAATTCCAAAGCATTAAATACAATTTCTTCACTAACATTTTTTTCACCTGCTAATGCTTCTGCCAATAATAAAAATTCACGACTCATTGTTTTGTTCTCCGATAAAATTTAAGCAATATTAAAATTGAGGTTTCAAGCGGGCTTTTTCGATATTATCCATCTTAATGGATATGCAATTTCCATCGATATTTAGAGTTAGATTGCCATCTTTAACATCTTGAATATCACCAATAAATTTTTTACGTCCCTCAATTGGCAAACGTGTTTTAATCGTTGCCTTATGTCCTGTGAAACGCACAAAATCTTTTTCCTTTTTCAACACTCGATCCAAGCCTGGACTGGACACCTCCAAATGCTCGTAATCAACATTTTCCACCATAAACAAACGACTTAAATGATTGCTAACACACGCACAATCATCAACAGTAATCCCATCTGGCTTATCAATAAAAACACACAAGGTTCCGTTGGAACGCATTTCAACATCAACACATTCATACCCTAATCCTGATAGGGTTTTATCTAATAATGCTTCAATATTCATAGTCATTTGCCCATAAAAAAATGGGCTCAAACTGCCCATTTCTCGAAACTGAAAAACTCGCCAATTATACACTAAATTTGATGCAAATTAAATGATTATTTTTTTAATTCTACTATTTTGAAACTTTAGGCATAACTCAAATTTTGATAGTTTTAACTTTCCGGCAGTGTGTTTAAACTTTCCGGCAGTATGTTTTAACTTTCCGGCAGTGTGTTTTAACTTTCCGGCAGTGTGTTTTAACTTTCCGGCAGTGTGTTTTAACTTTTCCGGCAGAGTGTTTTATCTTTTCCGGCAGTGTGTTTTATCTTTTCCGGCAGTGTGTTTTATCTTTTCCGGCAGTGTATTTTACTTATCTATACCCAAATTAATTGTTGAATTAGGTTAAAATGCCAAGTCGAATATAAATCGCCTGTATTTGAAATGAAACGTAAAGTGATGTATTTTTTTCTAATTATTGTGCTATCAACACTATATTTGCTATGTGAAACCGAAGGCTGGTTAGTTAGAGAATTGCCTGATACAAAGAATAGAATAGCTCAATCTCCAAATTTTGATGCCAACGGTAGAGCAAGGAATATTGAACCTACTACCGAGCTTTTTTCGATTGAAAAAGGCGACAAAGAAAAACGTTCACCTTTTCGCATTATGTATGAATTGTTTTTAAATCCTGACAAGCCACAAAATGTACCAGTGGTTTTAGGAGCACTGAAACAACGTTCAATGAGCAGTTTGGGCGAAGTTAAAAACACTCCTAACGATGATTTTGTGCTGTGGTATGGACATTCATCTTATTTGCTTCATTTGGGCGGCAAAAATATTTTGATTGACCCATTGATTGATAACGAAGCCGCCTCTCCCGTGCCATTTATCAACACTCCATTCAAGGGGACAGGCAATTTTTCACTTGATGATATCCCTCAAACGATTGATTTATTGTTGATTACACACGACCATTACGATCATTTGGGTAAAAGAACCCTCAAAAAAATTGCCAAACACAAAAACGTGCATCGGATAATAACACCGCTTGGAGTTGGTAAATACTTAAAACATTTTGGTTTTTCACAGGATATTATCACCCAAGTCGATTGGGGTGATAATATCCAAATTGATGACGTTTTCAGTATAGATACTCACACTGCTCGTCATTTTTCTGGTCGTGGCATGTTTAATAAAAACAAATCATTATGGGCTTCATATTTGCTACATTACAATGATAAAAAAATCTACATAGGCGGTGATAGCGGTTATGGTAAACATTTCAAAGAAATTGGTGAAAAATATCAAAAAATAGATTTGGCATTTTTAGAAAATGGACAATATGATATGGGTTGGTGTGAAATTCATTCCTTTCCAGAACAAACTTTGTCTGCGGCTTTGGACTTAAAAGCGGTGTCTTTGTTTCCGGTACACAATTCCAAATATAAAATTTCTTACCACACTTGGGATACTCCTATGAAAGATTTATGGGCAATTTATCAAAAAAGTACACAAAAAGTGCATCTCGTTACTCCAAAAATCGGCGAAATTGTGCCATTTAACGGTGAATATACAACTCAAAATTGGTGGGAAGAAGTAAAATAACATGTTGATTGCCTTTAATAAACCATACGGTGTAATCTGCCAATTTTCGCAAGACAACAAACACCCTACCCTTAAAGACTATATAAATATACCTCGTATTTATCCAGCAGGCAGATTGGATACTGATAGCGAAGGCTTACTCTTACTTACCGATGACGGTAGCCTGCAAAATAGAATCACTCAACCTAATCATCATTTACAAAAAACTTATTGGGCACAAGTTGAGGGAATACCGAGTAATAATGATTTGATACCTTTCCGGCAGACTATGGATTTAGGTGATTTTATAGCACGTCCAGCACAAGCAAAAATTATCGATGAACCCACGATATTGTGGCAACGCACCCCACCAATTCGCTTCCGCAAAACCATACCAGATTCTTGGTTGGAAATTAAAATTAGCGAAGGAAAAAATCGTCAAGTACGCCGTATGTGTGCCAAAGTAGGTTTCCCATGTTTGCGTTTAATTCGTGTTGGAATAGGTAAATTGTCTTTATTTGATTTATCTCTATCTGTGGGTGAATTTTGTCAGATTAATACAAATGATGTATTCTAAAAATCTGCCGGAAAAACATACAAACAACCTTCCGGCAGACTTTTTATCTTACAATAACTCAATAAAAAAAACAGCTCCATAATGGAGCTGTTTTTTCGGTAAAAACAATTATTGGCTTGGGTAAGCAAAGTAGATGTAAGTACCCAAAACGATGGCAGACAGAATCGCCAAAATCAAACCGCATTTAACCATTTCCATTTGGCGGATTTTGCCTGTACCAAACACAATGGCATTTGGCGGTGTGGCAACGGGCATCACGAATGCACAAGATGCACCAATACCGATGATGATTACCAAAGTTTCTTTTGGCAAACCCATTTGTGCGGCAATTGCTCCAAATACTGGCACTAACAAAGCGGCAGACGCGGTGTTGGATGTAAATTCGGTAATCGCAATCACAAATACGGATACTAATACCATTAGTATCCATGTTGGAATACCTGCAAATACGCCTGCGAATGCTTTCCCTAATACATAAGCAGCACCAGATTTATCCAAAATCATACTTAAAGTCAAACCGCCACCGAACAGAATTAACACGCCCCATTCTGTGTTTTCGGCAATATCTTTCCATTTAGCTAAACCTAATGTAACAATCGCAATCGCAGCAGAAACAGCTACAAATGCGTCTGATAATTTAGGTAAGTAAATGGTTTGATTAGGGATTTTGTCTTTGTTTTCTTTAAGCACTGTTTCAATAGTTTGACGACATTCATCGCTTAAATTCAAAAACCATGCTGAACTATCAGTAACACCACAAATATTCATCGCTCTTTCTACCGCAACAAAATAATCGTTGGTTGGTTTGGTAAAAATCCACAATAAAGCAGCACAAACAAAAACGATAATCGTCATGATACGAGTGCGATTCCAAGGAATGTTTTCGGCTTTCACTTCGATTTTTTGATTGAGTTTGGGGCGGAATACCACATACATACATGCCAACATTAAAGGCAATAGAATCAGCATAATCGGCAAGCCCACTTTCATCCATTGAGCAAAATCATAGTCCAATGCTTTGGCTGCAATAGCGTTTGGTGGCGAACCCACCAAAGTACCTAAACCACCAATAGATGCAGAATAGGCAATACCCAATAATATAAATACCACGGTGTTGCGGTCTTTTTCCATATCGATATTGGCTAAAATGCCCAGTGCCAAAGGCAACATCATCGCTGCAGTTGCGGTATTCGATACCCACATAGATAATGCGGCAGTTGCAATACAAATCAAAATTGCCGACACACCCAAACGATTACCAGATAAGGAAATTAGCCACAAGGCGATTTTTTTATCCAATTTTTGAATGTGCAATGCCGTTGCCAATGCAAAACCACCAAAGAAGGTGTAAATAATGGGATCTGCAAATGAAGCCATCGCTGCTTTAATGCTTAACCCACTGACACTTTTAATAGATAAAAGTTCTTTTGTTACTTCGTCCGTAACATAAGTATTTTGTCCCATACCAATCAATATGGCTACAATCGGTACCAATAATGAAGTAATGGAAATATGTACGGCTTCTGTAAGCCACAGCGTTGCAATGAACAGCAATAAAGCCAAACCCTTACGAGTATTGGCATTGACGATTTCCGAATCGGGCAACCAACTGCCCAACATTTTATAAAAAACAAAAGATACCAAAGCGGCAACAGCGATGATAATCAAACCACGCATGGGAAATGGATTATCATGCTCTTCCGCTTCTAAAATCTCAACATGTTCTTCTTGCAAGTTAGGGTTTTCCTGCATAAAACCTCCTACCAAAAATAAAACAAAACACAAAACGAAAACTAAATTATCAGTTTACGTCCAACAACTTTCCCCCTCGATACAATCTGCTGTGTATCCCAATTAGTCATTTCAATTCATCAAAGCTAATCATCACAAGTTTGCATTGCCATAATTTTTAGATACAGACAAAAGCTTGTTGTGTATGACTGTTTTTCATAAACTTAAAACAACTATCTACTTCTAAAAAATCCAAAAGCGTTTGAAAAGTTGCCACACACTATGTAGTAGGAGTGTTGTGATTGGCGACATCGATTAAGATTGTGTCTTGTCGTTGTCGAACCTACAAGTCTTTAATAATGTAATTTAAAAAAACTTGCCACAAACGAGGTCAATAATCGAATTTGTTAGAAACTCATTTTTATCAAACTGCTTGATTATATCCTATTTTTTGAAATATATAATATCTTTTTGCATTGCGGAATGGATAAATATAGGCTTTCAGGCAGCCTGAATACAAAAAACGCCTATCGTTAAGATAAGCGTTTTTAATCAATCAATCACATTGCGTTAATCACTGCGTCCCCCATTTCGCTACACGACACAATCTTCATACCTGTTTCGGCAATGTCGGCGGTGCGGTAGCCTTGTTGTAAGACTTTGCCGACTGCCTTTTCGATACGGCAAGCGGCTTGTTCATCATTCAAACTGTAACGCACCAACATAGCGGCGGAGAGAATGGTTGCCAGTGGGTTGGCTTTGTTTTGCCCAGCAATATCAGGAGCCGAGCCGTGAGATGGTTCATACAAGCCTTTGCCTGTTTCGTTCAAAGACGCAGACGGCAACATACCGATTGAACCTGTCAGCATAGACGCTTGGTCAGACAAAATATCGCCAAAAATATTGCCTGTAACCACCACATCAAACTGCTTGGGATTTTTCACCAACTGCATAGCAGCGTTATCGACATACATATGGTTAAGTGTAACATCGGGATATTCACGGTTCAAATCGGTCATCACT
>JAFWUA010000108.1 GCA_017518785.1 Neisseriaceae bacterium | reverse complement strand
CTTTTCTATTAGGTGTATCTACTGATGCAATATTAGCTTGATTAGCAGAAATAACACTTGCCATAGTTGCCAATAAACCTTGTCCATCACGTAGGCTTACCAAAATGCGTGTACGAAATAAAAGGTCGCTTTGGATACAATCCCAATTTGCATCTAATGTTTTTTCTGGTGGTGATTTTATAAGATGAGGGCAATTGTCATTATGAATAACCAAACCTTGATTTGGAGTTAAAACTGCTTTGATTGAATCTCCAGGAATAGGGTGGCAACAGGTAGAGAAATGAATATTACCAGATTCATTGCCAGAGATTTTAATTGGACTTAATCGGACATTTTCACCTAAATGTTTGCCTGCTAATTCGGCAAGACGTACTGCAATGGAAACAGGAAGCATATGTCCCATGCCAATGTCATACAAGACATCTTCAAAGCTTGTTTGATTTTGTTGTAAATCGGTTAGGTATTTTTCGCTTAATTTTTCTGATGTGATGACTTCTTCCGGCAGCAGGTCTTGTAGAACTTTTTGTAATAATTTTTCACCTAAAGAAATTGCATCTTGTCTATCCATGTTTTTAAGGCGACTGCGGATAGCACTTCTTGCACGTGCACTTACAACAAAGCTTAACCAAGTTGGATTGGGATTGCCATTTTTTTGGGTCATGATTTCAACAGTGTCGCCTGTTTCTAATTTATGACGCAAAGGAACTAAAGTATTATTAACCTTTGCACCAATACAGTTATGCCCAATATCGGTATGTATAGCGTAAGCAAAATCTACTGGGGTTGCATCTTGTGGCAAGACGAGTATTTTCCCTTGTGGAGTGAAAATATACACTTCGTTAGAACATAAATCGTCTTTAATATTTTGGCTAAATTCAATGGCATCGTTATTATCAGATTGAATATCCATGATATTTTGTAACCATTGATGGGTACGAATATTGGCTGTATTAGCTGAATCTGTTGTACGATTTTGATAAATCCATTGGCGTGCCATACCTAATTCAGCAATTTCATTCATCTGTGGAGTGCGAATTTGAATTTCAATTGGTAAACCCAAAGGTCCAATTAAAGTGGTATGCAAGCTTTGATAGCCATTGCTTTTGGGGATAGCAATAAAATCTTTAAATCGTTTAGGGTGTGGTTTGTAAAGCGAATGCAATGCGCCCAAAGTGCGATAGCAATCAGGTACTGAATTAACCACAATTCTGAAACTGTATAAATCCATCACTTCTGAAAAACGCAATTGATTATTTCGCATTTTGTTGAAAATGCTGTATAGGTGTTTTTCTCTGCCAATCACTTTGGCTTCGATATTAAATGCAACTAATTGGGTGGTAAGGGCACTTAATATTTCGGTGATGGTTTTTCTGCTACCGATACGCCATTGTTGTATAGCTTTTTCTAAAATGCGATAACGTTTGGGGTAAAGGTAGAAAAATGATAAATCTTGAAGTTCTCGATAGACTGGATTCATGCCAATGCGGTTGGCTAATTGAGCGTATGTTTCCAAAGTTTCTTGGGCAATACGGCGACATTTTTCCGGACGCATTGAACCTAATGTACGCATATTATGCAAGCGATCCGATAGTTTAATCACCAAGACGCGTAAATCTTTTACCATTGCCAAAACCATCTTGCGGAAGCTTTCTGCTTGATGAGTTACATAGCTGTCGTAATGGATTTTTTCTAATTTGGAAAGTCCATCAACAATTGCTGCAACGGTTTCATCAAATTCAGAAGCTAATTCTGCTTTGGTAGTGCCGGTGTCTTCTAACACATCATGAAGTAGGGCAGAAACAATGGTTTTTGCATCTAACTTCCACGAAGCTACTTCGGTGGCAACGGCAATGGGGTGAGTGATATATGGTTCTCCGCTTTTGCGAGTTTGTCCATCGTGTTTAACAAATGCGTAATCGCAAGCGTGCTCGACCAATTGTTGCTCTTCTTCATTTAAATACAAAACGGATTGCAACAATTTATTTTTAGCAGTTTGTGAAACTGTGTCATAGCTCACCATTACGTTAGGCATTTTAGTTAACCTTTAATTATTTCTTTGTTTGAGAATGGATGTTGTAATTTGACCGGCTGCAATTTCACGCAATGCGGTTACAGTTGGTTTATGTTTAAGTTCTTCAACCATTGGGGAAGCACCATTAGATAACTGACGTGCTCGTGTTGCACCGACTAATGTTAGTTCAAATTGATTGGCAATGCGTGGAACGCAATCTTCTACTGTAATACGTGCCATAAAAATACTCCTATTTATAAATTTAACGTGATTGTAACAATGAGATTAGTGCATCGGCGTTATTAGTTTGTCTAAAACGTGAAGCCAAGATAATATGATTAACATTATCGACTGCTTGTTGTAAATCGTCATTTACTACCAAGTAATCGAATAAAGATGCTTGTTCTATTTCGTAACGTGAGTTTTTCAAGCGTAAAGCAATACTATCTGGATTTTCTGTGCCACGCTGATTTAAGCGTTGTTCTAAAACCTCCCATGATGGTGGCAAAATGAAAATACCAATAGATTCTGGCAATAATTTGCGAATTTGTTCTGCACCTTGTACATCAATTTCCAAAATTACATCAAAATCAGATTGACGCAAACGTTCAATTTCTTGGGTGGAAGTGCCATAGTATTGATTATGCACACGTGCGTGTTCAACAAAAGCACCATCACCAATCATTTGTTCAAATGTATTGGTATCAACGAAGTAATAGTGTTTTCCATCAACTTCGTCCTCACGCTTTGTGCGTGTAGTATGTGAAATTGCAAGGCGTACATTGGGATTTTGGGCTGTAAGCTTATTCAATAGCGATGTTTTCCCTGTACCCGATGCGGCTGAAACAACGAAAATATTGCCTTTTGTACTCATGATTGTAAGCCTTTGAAAAAGATTTTTTGATTATGCCATAAACCCTATTATTTCGCTTGAAAAATATGCAAATAAATACGCCGTTAAACACGGCGTATTTATGATAATTAAAAATATTTAGGTTACAGTTCTTTGGCGTGATCAGCAAGGTAAGATGCAACACCTTGTGCATTAGGTTTCATACCTGCTTCGCCTTTATGCCAACCTGCGGGGCATACTTCACCATTTTCTTCGGTAAATTGCAAAGCGTCAATCATACGTAGCATTTCATCAACATTGCGACCTAATGGCAAGTTATTTACTACTTGATGTTGCACGATGCCATCTTTATCAATTAAGAATGAACCACGGAATGCAACGCCGCCTTCGCTTTCCACATCGAATGCACGGATAATTTCACCTTTAACGTCTGCCACCATAGTAAAGCCAACTTTGCCGATACCGCCTTTTTCCACAGGGGTTTCACGCCATGCGTTGTGGGTGAATTGGCTATCGATTGATACAGAGATTAATTCCACATTGCGTTGTTTGAACTCTTCTAAACGGTTGTTGAATGCCAAAATTTCAGATGGGCAAACAAAGGTAAAATCCATTGGATAGAAGAATACAACAGTGTATTTTCCGGCAGTAGCTTTTTTAAAGTTAAAATCTTCAACGATTTCGCCATTGCCTAATACAGCAGGGAATGTTTTGTTATCGCAACAGAAAAATGGTGCTTGTTTTGCAACTAATACTGACATTTATTTAACTCCTAATGTTTAAGATTTTTATTGAAAAGATGCAAGACTATGCACCGATTTAGAAGATAATGCAATACAATATAAAAAATTGGTGTTGTAAATTTATTCAATCGCATAAGATTATCTTATTGATTAAATTGATTATTCTATTAAATTTCACATGTAATTGATTCAATTAAGATGCTTCTGATAGCATCAGTTATCATAAATTAATAGTTAGTAGAGATTTTTTTTAGAATCATTAAGTTGCAAAAGTTTTTTATAAGTATTGTGAAAAGTCTGCCGGAAAGCTTTTCCGGCAGACTGAAACCTTTGCAAAGGTTTTAGAATTGAAATAGATGAAACCTTTGCAAAATCCGTCATTTGTAAATTTGTAGCAGGAAACAAAGAGTATTAACTTGTTGTTTTATAAAAGATTCTTAACCTTCACTACGTTCAGGGACAGAATGACGAATGAGGAGAAAGTGAGTTTTGCAAAGGTTTCAGAATTGAAATTAGATATAAAAAATATGTCGCAAATATTTAATAGTCTGCCGGAAAGTTTTCCGGCAGACAAAAGCTTTTGCAAAACATATCGCTGTGATTATTTTTTCAATAATTTTCAATGAGTTAATCTGTATTATTTTGTATCAGACAGTCATGTTTAACGTTATATTCAGGCACAACAAGCCAACTTGACTAATAAATTTTTTTATGATTTTTGTTTTTAAGGTGTAGAAATTTAGTTTACAATAGAGAATGGTTGTTAGTAGTGTTTGTTTTTGATACAACCGCAAAGAGTAAATGTTAAATTAGAAACATGCAAAAAGGACTTTAACATGGATAATTTGAGATACTGGTTAGACCAGCAACTTAAAGGGAACCACAGTGTAGCCCTACAACTTTCTCCAACACAGCAAGACTTACACGGTTTGACCTTAACCGATGCAATCAAAGCTCACGAAGCGTGGATTGAAAAATTAAATCTTACTCTTCGTGGTCAAGCACCAGAACAATATGATCCTGACATAGTTGGTGTGGATCATTTGTGTGCTGTGGGTAAATGGTTATACGGTGATGGTAAAGAATTGTCGAAATTTCCAGAGTATGATTCACTCAAAGCAGACCATGCAGCATTCCATGAATGTGCGGGAAATATTCTGCGTCATCATCAGAAAAAACATTTTACCGATGCTTTGGCTCTATTGCGTAATGATTTAGTAGATCTATCGCGTAAAGTGCAAATCTCATTGGTATCACTACTTGCAGCATATCAAGATTCTAAACGTTAATTTTTTATAGTGAAATTTTAATCAGTCTGCCGGAAAGCTTTTCCGGCAGACTTTTGTTTTGATTTAAGAGAGCACTGCGAAACTCGATTTTTTCTATTATTCGTCATTCTGAGCGTAGCGAAGAATCTTTATAAACAATAAGTTAGATTCTTCATTTCACTTCGTGAAATTCAGAATGACGAGTTTTGCAGGAGTCTCTTTAAGAGAGCACTGCAAAACTCGTCATTCTGAACGTAAGCGAATAATCTTTTATAAAAACAATAAATTAAGATTCTTTGCTTTCCTACTACAAATTTACGAATAATTGATTTTGCAAAGGTTTCAGATTACAAACCCAATTTTTCCATGACAAAATCAATATCCTTATCGCCCCTGCCCG
>JAFWUA010000107.1 GCA_017518785.1 Neisseriaceae bacterium | reverse complement strand
TTGGAAGCATGAATGCTACAATAATAGTACTGATGGTAATTTGAAAATAGCCATTGATGCTATTGGTGCAGCTATCCACCCTCATCACTTTTTATCAGTTACAAAAGCTGGACATTCGGCTATTGTTGCTACCGAAGGCAATCCTGATTGCCATATTATTTTGCGTGGTGGCAAAGAACCTAATTACTCGGCAGAACATGTTAACAATGCGGTAGAACAACTTAATAAAGCCGGTTTTGCAGGACACAGAGTGATGATTGATTTGAGCCATGCCAATAGTCGTAAGGATTTTAGTCGTCAGCCAGAAGTGGCAGAAGATGTGGCACAACAAATCGAACAAGGCGAACAAAATATCATGGGTGTGATGATTGAAAGTAATATAGTCGAAGGTCGCCAAGATAAACCTATTGTATACGGACAAAGTATTACTGATGCTTGTATCGGTTGGGAAACAACTGAAAAAGTGTTAGAGCGTTTATCACAAGCGATTAAAAAACGTAAAGTTTAATTTATTTATCAAATTATTATTGTAAAAATAGTCTGCCGGAAAAGTTTTTAGTATTATCTTTCCGGCAGACTATTTACTTATTTTGTGGAATATTTTCTTGCAATTTTGTAAATTTTAGAGTATGATTAATCACATGTTGTGAAGACAGCATTGTTTGATCAACATATTGTTTCTTCTCATTTTTTCTCCTTTGTATAGAGTATATTAAGCCCTTTTTATAAGGGCTTTTTTTTATGCGTTAAACACTTAAATATTCTTCTCGATGTGGCAACCAACGCATCAGATGAGTTTGAATATATTTAGAATTTTCTCTAATCATTTGTGCAGCACAGTTACGTGCAGATTCCAATAAATGCAAATCTTCTTGCAAATTAGCAAAACGCAATAATGGTACTCCACTTTGTCTTGAACCTAAAAATTCACCTGGACCTCGCAAGTTCAAATCTTGCCTTGCAATTTCAAAACCATCTGTATTTTCATAGATTATTTTTAAGCGAGCTTTGGCAATCTCGCTTAATGGTTCTGCAAACATCAATACGCAGGTACTTTTTCCTCCTCCTCTTCCAATGCGTCCTCTTAATTGATGAAGTTGCGATAAGCCCATGCGTTCTGCATGTTCGATAACCATCAGGGCTGCATTGGGAACATCAACTCCTACTTCAATTACCGTAGTTGCAACTAATATGGATAGTCTGCCTGAAACAAATTGATTCATTACTTCGGCTTTTTCTATTGGTTTCATTCTGCCGTGAACTAATCCTACGGATAATTCTGGAAACGTTTGCTGTAATGTATTAAAAGTTTCGGTAGCTGTTTTCAATTGCAAGGTTTCAGACTCTTCGATTAGAGGACACACCCAGTATGCTTGTCTGCCATCTTCCACAATTTTTCTTACATAACGCTCCACTTCGTTACGGCGAACGCTGTTTATTAAGCGTGTTGTTATCGGACTTCTATTCGGAGGTAAGCTATCAATCACTGATACATCTAAATCCGCAAAAAAACTCATTGCCAAAGTACGCGGAATTGGGGTAGCAGACATCATTAATTGATGAATGCTTTGACCCTTATTTTTTAATGCTAAACGTTGAGCCACACCAAAACGATGTTGTTCATCGACAATAGCCAAGCCTAAATTTTCAAAAACTACATCATCTTGAAATAGTGCATGAGTTCCAACAATAAATCTTGCTTCTCCATTTGATATTGCTTGTTTGATTTGTTCTTTTTCTTTCTTTTTGAGACTGCCGGAAAGATGTACAACAGGTATATTCAATGGGTTTAACCATTGTAAGAGTTTGTTGTAATGTTGTTCTGCCAAAATTTCAGTGGGTGCCATCATGGCTACTTGGAAACCTGCTTCTAATGCTATTAGTCCTGACAGAGTTGCTACTATTGTCTTGCCTGAACCAACATCTCCTTGCAAAAGACGGTGCATAGGGTGAGATTGGCTCATATCATTTTTAATTTCACGATAACATTTCTCTTGGGCAGGGGTAAGTGAAAATGGTAGTTGATTTAACAATTGATTGCACAAAGAACCATCACCACTCAACGGAATGGCAGAAGATGCAACTCTCATTTTACGTGCTAACTGCATGGATAATTGTTGTGCCAATAGTTCGTCAAATTTTAATCTTTGCCATGCAGGAAATGAGCCGTTATTTAATTGTGCTTGTGAATATTCAGGAGGTGGAGCATGTAATAGACGCACTGCATCTGCAAAAGATGGCAAGTTTAATTTATTTATAATTGTTTCCGGCAGACTATCTTGTAAATCTATTTGTTCTAATGCACTACCAATTATTCTGCGTAAAGTACTTTGATTTAATCCTGATACGGTGGGATAAATTGGGGTCAAGGTTTCGGATAAGGACTTTTTTTGGGCATCATAAACTTTGGGGTGTATCATTTCCATACCCCAAAATCCAGACCTGATCTCACCTACTACATGAACTTTTTTACCAACCTCCAATTGCTTTTGCTGACTTGGATAAAAATGAATAAAACGTAAAAATAAAATATGACTGCCATCACCTTTAAGTTGCACCACTAATTGACGGCGATTACGAATAATCACTTCTTGATGTATAACCTCCCCTGCCACCATACACTGTTCTCCAATCCGCATATCTGCCATTGGAGTTAAATGAGTTTCATCTTCGTAACGCAAGGGTAAGTGCAATACTAAATCCCACTCTGTTTTCAGATTAAGTTTTGCTAACTTCTCTGCCATCGTGGGGGATATTTTTAATAATGCACGTTGTTGTTCATTTATCATCTTGTCATTAATATGAAACTTAACTTAAAACTTCCATGTAAATATCATACATTTCCTGATTAAAACAAGACATTATTACTTTTATTTCATAATTAAGATTGTCATAAAACCATTTATTGATAGTATCAATCGCAATTTTGGCAGCATCTTTTTTAGGATAACCATAAACACCAGTTGAAATCGCAGGAAACGCAATACTATGAATTTTATTTTCGCGTGCTAAATTAAGAGAATTGAGATAACAATTTGCCAAATTTACTGCATCACTTTTCTTTCCGCTGTATACAGGACCTACGGTATGAATTACATGACGTGCGATAAGATTGTATCCTTTGGTAATTTTGGCTTCAGATGTTTGGCAACCATTCAATTTTTTACATTCTTCTAAAAGTAAAGGTCCTGCCGCACGATGAATTGCACCATCAACGCCACCACCGCCTAACAATGTTTTATTTGCCGCATTTACAATTGCATCAACATCTAATCTCGTAATATCACCAATATCAAATTCAATATTTTGATTCATAAATATCCCTTTAATCAGTTAGCGATGAAAATAGCGAAAAATAGTCAGGAAAGGTTTTATTGACACATTTAGGGTCGTTAATAATAACAGGCACCCCCAATAGACTTACCAAAGAAAAACACATTGCCATACGATGATCATCGTATGTATCGATAGCAACATTTGCTTTAAGTTGAGACGGAGCTTTGATGCTGATGTAATCATCGCCATTTTCGACAATTGCACCTAATTTACGAAGTTCACAACTCATAGCCTCAATTCGGTCAGTTTCTTTTACACGCCAGCTGGCTATATTGCGAATATGAGAAGTGCCATTGGTTGCCAAAGCAATAATCGCCAAAGTCATAGCTGCATCTGGAATATGATTAGCATCAATATCGAAAACAGGAATCTGTCGGCTATCCGGAGGACTAATGGTAACGAAACCATCACCCCAAATAACTTTTGCCCCCAACTGCTCCATAATTTCAACAAAAGCAATATCTCCTTGAATGCTATTATTATCAATACCATCAACAGTGATTGGTGCATTGCCTAATAAACCCATAGCAAAAAAGTAAGATGCACCGGAGGCATCACCTTCAATATTAAACACTGCCGGTGCACTATAAACAGCATTTTCCGGCAGACTAAATGAACAATAGTTTTGATTTTTGATTTCAATTCCAAAACGTTTTATTAAATTTAAGGTGATGTCTATATATGGCTTGGAAATTAATTCTCCTTCCACATTAATGGTATACGCTTGTTTTGTAAGTGGTAGTGCCATCAGCAAAGCACTTAAAAATTGACTGGATACATCACCTTTTACCGATAGTGTTCGATGCAAATTATCCTTAAAAGCATTTATTTGTAACGGTGGGTA
Source organism: Neisseriaceae bacterium (assembly GCA_017518785.1). Taxonomy (GTDB): domain Bacteria; phylum Pseudomonadota; class Gammaproteobacteria; order Burkholderiales; family Neisseriaceae; genus RGIG9985. The sequence continues at coordinate 1,216 of JAFWUA010000107.1, read as the reverse complement.
ACCTTTGTTTTGTAAATATTTAATATCTGCCCCAACTTGACACAAGGCATCAACTAAATCGCCAATCGGTCGCTCGTGCATGCGTGCAACACCTGATAATTGATAACTGCCATTCATCAGGGCTAAAACTGCCGTCAAAGGACGGAATGCCGTGCCAGCATTACCCAAAAATAATTGTGCAGAGTCTGCCGGAAAACGTCCACCACAACCTTGTACAGTTATTTCATCAGCAGCATGTTCTATCATAGATACACCCAATAAAGATAAAGCTTCACGCATACGTTGTGTATCATCAGAATCTAATAAACGTTTAATATGACAGGTTTGATTAGACAATGCAGATAGCAATAAAATGCGATTACTAATGCTTTTAGAACCTGGCAGAGAAATAGTTCCGGTATGAGTTTGTTTGGGTGCAAGGTACAATGATTCGTTCATGTTTATCGTTTAGCGGTGGTCGGAGTGAAAGGATTCGAACCTTCGACCCCCTCGTCCCGAACGAGGTGCGCTACCGGACTGCGCTACACTCCGACAATTAAATTGAAATGGCACTCCCACGGGGATTCGAACCCCGGTTGCCGCCGTGAAAGGGCGATGTCCTAGGCCTCTAGACGATGGGAGCATTTTGTAAGAAAAATATCTTTAATCTCTATTAAAAAAGACCGCACAATTTACGCTTTTATCCTACTATTGTCAAGGTGTTATGCTGGTTAGCTAATTGCAAAAATTGCGTAATTTTATATAGTTAGGTACTCATGCGAAACTCAAATGTTTTTAAAAAGGTTTTTCATTGATTGAAACTCCTGCAAAACCTACTATTTAAAAATGAAACGCCGTATGGTGGGTCGAAAGACCCACCAACTCGACTGATAGGTCGAGATAAAAATAATTAAAATTCAAATGCTTGTAATTATTAACATTTTGGAGACTCCTGCAAAACTCGTCATTCTGAATTTCACGAAGTGAAATGAAGAATCTAACTTATTGTTTATAAATATTCTTCGCTACGCTCAAAATGACGAGTAATAGAAAAAATCGAGTTTTGCATGAGTCTCTTTTGATGAGTCTTTCGACCCAGCATACGGCAGGTTGATTTTTTTATTCATAGTTAGAGACCCCTGCAAAACCGTCATTCTGAATTTTCCGCAAAAAACGAAGAATCTCAACTTGTTGTTTTACAAGGAAATTTTTCGCTACGTTCAGAATGACGAATGAT
>JAFWUA010000106.1 GCA_017518785.1 Neisseriaceae bacterium | reverse complement strand
TAAAACGCGTGCGTCATAGTCAGTTATGCCGTATTCTTCAACAAACCGCCGTGCCATTTGTTTGGGCAGTTCGGGCATTTCGGCTTTTGCCTTATCTAACATTTCATCGGTGATGATAATCGGCATTAAGTCTGGGTCGGGGAAATAGCGATAATCGTGTGCGTCTTCCTTGCTTCGCATGGCACGCGTTTCGCCCGTATCAGGATTAAACAGCCGTGTTTCCTGCACCACGCGTCCGCCGTCTTCAATCAATTCAATTTGCCGTTCAATTTCAAAGTTAATCGCTTGTTCCAAAAAGCGAAATGAGTTTAAGTTTTTGATTTCACAACGCGTGCCAAACTCTTCTTGTCCTTTCGGTCTCACCGACACATTCGCATCAACACGGAAAGAACCTTCTGCCATATTGCCATCGCAAATATCCAACCAAGTTACTAACGAATGCAAGGCTTTGGCATAAGCCACGGCTTCGGCTGCTGAACGCATTTCAGGCTCGGACACCACTTCCAAAAGCGGCGTGCCAGTGCGGTTTAAGTCAATGCCTGTGGCGTTTGGTACAGCATCGTGAATGGATTTGCCCGCGTCTTCTTCCATATGAGCCCGTGTTACATTGATGGTTTTAACATTTTCGCCCACGACAATATCCAACTGCCCAAATTCAATAATCGGATAGGCTAACTGACTGATTTGATAGGCTTTTGGCAAATCAGGATAAAAATAATTTTTGCGGTCGAAGACATTTTTGCGGTTAATTTGTGCATTCAATGCCAAGCCCAACTTCAAGGCTTTTTCCACAACCGCACGGTTTAACACAGGCAACGCTCCTGGAAAGCCCAAATCGACAACGCAAGTATGCGTGTTGGCGTCTGCCCCAAAAGCAGTCGAAGCCCCTGAAAAAATTTTCGATTTTGTGTTTAATTGCACATGAATTTCTAATCCGATGACTGTTTCCCAAGCCATTTTTAAGTCCTTATAAATTAATATACTAATAGTCTGCCGGAAAATATTTTAATCTTTCCGGCAGACTTATATTTATCTTAAATTACAAATAGTTATTCCTTTTTAGTTGCAGTAAATTTATCTACAACTTTTTTACCCACTTCGCTATTGGCTAAACCTTCTAACATCGCTCCCACGCTCATACCACCTGATGATGAGAGAATATCGCCAATTTTTTGTACACCTTGTGCGACATCACCGCCGTTAGCAATAATCTTCAAATCAGCGGCAGTCAATGCTTTGGCTTGTTCGATACCGATTGCTTGATTAGCTTCGATTTGGCGAATAGAAATCAAATAAGTTTGATAGCCTTGATTTTCACCGATTTCTTTTGCCAACTCAATTTGGGCGTTAATCGGTGCTAATTCTTTCAGACGCAATGCCTCTGCTTCGGCAGAACCAATTTTAGCAATACCTTGTGCTTCTTTGTCTTTCATTTCCAAAAGTGCTGCGGCTGCCAAGAATTGTTTTTCCTTATCGCCCTGTGCTACCAAAATTTGATTTTCCTTATTGGCTTCTGCTTGACGAATTTGTGCGTTTTTGCGTGCTAAAGCGTCAATTTCAATTTTTTTCTGCTCTTGTTCAGCTTTGACGATTTCGGTTTCTTTGGTGATTTCTGCTTGTTTGACTTGTTTTACCCTTTCTACTTCCATTTGTTTTTCTTGGGTAATTTTTTCTTGCTCTTTTACCAATTGATTGGCTTGTTCTTGACTGATGGCAACTTCTCGTTCATTTTCAACTGTTTTTAAACCAATCATTTTTTTGGCTTCTTGCGAACGCACTTCAGTTAATTGTTGAGCCTCAATTTCGGCGATGTCGGCATCTTTTTTATTGTTAGCAACTTCAATGCGACTTTCTTTTTCGATTAAGGAAATCTTTTTCGCCATGATATTTTTAATTACACGGCTATCGCCAGAATCGCGAATATCCATTAACTCGATATTTTTAACAGGGTCAATCCCCCAGTTTTTCAATTGATTACCAACTGCACGTGTAAAATCATCACCTAATTCAGAACGAATTTGCAAGATATCTTCCAATTTACGCGAAGATAAAATCGCACGTACTGAACCTTGAATAATATTGCTCAATTGCAATTTTAGGTCGGTAAAATTTTCCACGCGTTGAGCGGCAAGATTAGAATCGCTAACGCGGAAGAAAGCGGTTAAATCCAAAACAAAAGGCAAACGCCCTAAATCGTATGCTTCGTAAGAATCAATTTTAATTGCAAAAACAGAAACGGGTAGGGCGATAGTTGTTACCCCAATTAGGGGCATCCATGATGGGAATTTATAATAAGTATTGCCATTGCCGGTGTCTTTGCCGTATGACATGGTTTTTTTAGCACTTTGCACAATATGTACTTCGTTTGTAGGCACTACTACACGAAATAAAATTGCAATAGATAAAACCAAAGCAAGAGCAACAATTACACCTAAAACAATCCATAACAACATAGTAACTATTCCTTTTAATCTGATTAAAATTGATTTTGTATAAGTCTGCCGGAAAGTTTAACGACATTGACTAATGGTACGCAACAAATAAGCTAAAGCTTTGTCATTGCCTGCCACAATATTACCGCTATTTAACCAATCACCTTCGCCATCAAAATCGGTTACCAAACCGCCGGCTTCTTTAACCATCAAAGCTCCTGCGGCAATATCCCATGCTTTTAAGTTATATTCAAAAAAGCCATCAAATCGTCCGCATGCTACATTACATAAATCCAAAGCCGCAGAACCTTCACGGCGTGCACCAGCGGTATCGGCAATCACATTTTTTAAAATGGCAAAATACTCATCAACCATAGATTGATTGACTACCGGAAAGCCTGTACCGATTAAAAATTCATTCAGATTTAATCTTTTGGAAACGCGAATACGTTTGTCATTCAAGGTTGCTCCATTGCCACGTGTAGCAAGATATAAATCGTTACGTTCGGGGGCAAAAACTAATCCTTCACTCAATACACCTTTGTGCAACAAAGCCATAGAAATGGCATATTGTGGGTGTCCGTGTAAAAAATTAGTAGTGCCGTCTAATGGGTCGATAATCCATTCAAATTCTGGCGTTTTAGTGGGCGTATCAATCGCTTGAATACTGATTTCATCACCATTTTTTACCGCTTTAAAATAACCTCCTTCTTCGCTACGAACCAAATGATTAGGATATGAAGTTAAGATATTTTCCAATAAGATTTGTTCAGATTCACGATCTACCTCTGAAACAAAATCACGCATTTGTTTTTGGTCAATAGTTAGCGTTTCCAAATGATTAGCGGCACGTGTCATCATTTTTCCAGAACGACGTGCAGCACGGATGGCAGTATTCAAACAAGGATTCATAAAATAAAATATTCCAAAAAAAACAGCACACAGTGGTGCAAACAGTTAAAATCTTACTAAACCGCTCATTATAACACTGATTATACGAGATAAACCAAGTGAATAAACCGCCTGTAATACCAAAATATCTTCAACACATTCGTGTTGTTTTATGTCGTCCATCGCACCCTGCTAATATTGGTGCGGCAGCACGTGCAATGAAAACTATGGGATTAACAAGACTTTATCTTGTTGCACCTCAATTAATTGAAACTCCTATGACACCAAATCCGCCGCTATATAAGGACTCAAAAACATTTAGTCTGCCGGAAGAAAGTTTTACATTAGCATCTGGTGCAACCGATGTTTTAGAACAAGCGATTATTGTGGATACACTGCCACAAGCTTTGCATGATACCGTTATTTCCTGTGCTCTGACTTCTCGCCGAAGAGAATTAAGTGTTCCTTTGCAAAATCCGCGTCAAGGCGTTAGTGAAATTCTTGCAGCAGCAAAAACTTGCCAAGAATGTGCGATTGTTTTTGGTAATGAACGTTTTGGTTTATCAATTGAAGAAACTATGAATTGCAATCGTCTGATTACGATTAATGGTAATCCGGATTATTTTTCGCTTAATTTAGCCCAAGCGGTGCAGGTGATAGCTTATGAAATATTTAGTCAAATTGATTTACCAATGGAGCATTTACAAGATAAGGCACAAATGGTAACTCATCAAGAAATTGATGGCTTAATTGGACATTTCTCCGAAGTAATGCAAAACGTAGGATTTTTTGAAAGACGCAACAGTGAGAGACTATTGCGAAGACTACGCCGACTATTTGACCGCAATGGCGTAGAACGTGAAGAAATAGATATTTTGCGTGGCTTTCTTAAAACAGTAACTAAAAGTATGGATAAATAGGATATTCAATATGCAAAAAATAAAATCATTAAAAAAATTTTTCCGGCAGACTATTTCAGTATTAGAAAGATTGGATGCGTGGTTGCCACCTAAATTAGATGAACCAAACTGGAATGCCATCGCTTTTCGCTGGCAAAAAATTGGACAAAAAGGCGTTTTGCATGCCTTACCACAACCGCATACCTTTCCACTTAATCACTTGGCAGCAGTTGATCAACAAATGAAGCGTTTAGTACGCAATACCGAACAATTTTTATCAGGAAGACCTGCCAATAATGCACTTTTAACCGGAGCTCGTGGCACAGGCAAATCATCATTGGTCAAAGCACTATTGCACGAATATGCCAATCAAGGTTTACGTCTAATTGAAGTCGATAAAAGCGATTTAATAACTTTGCCATATTTGCTATCGCTCCTTGCAAATCGTCATGAAAAATTTATCATCTTTTGTGATGATTTATCTTTTGAACAAGGCGATGATGGTTATAAATCTCTCAAAACCGTGTTAGATGGTGGTTTATCGATGAAGTGCAATAATGTATTAGTTTATGCTACCTCTAATCGCCGCCATCTAATGCCAGAATTTATGTCCGATAATATTGCTACTACCGGTGAGCGAGGTGAAGTCCACCCTAATGAAACAGTTGAAGAAAAGGTATCTTTGTCTGATAGATTCGGTTTGTGGTTAAGTTTCTATCCATTTGACCAAGAAGCGTATTTACAAGCCGTTGCCAATTGGTTATCTGACTATGAATTAAAATTAGATGATACAACACGACAAGCTGCTCTTAACTGGTCGCTTGCACGTGGCAGTCGCAGCGGACGGATTGCATGGCAATTTGTATGTGATTGGGTAGGGCGTATGCCAGAAGATAGAGTTTTAGATTAAAGAAATCTAAAAACCTTGTTTTACAAAGGTTTCAGTCTGCCGGAAAAGCATTTTAAAAACCTTTCCGGCAGACTTTTTAATACATTTAAAAATCTTTGCAAAACTCATTTTTCTCGTATTCGTCATTCTGAATTTCGTTGTAAATCTTTTTACTTAACAAGTAATTAGATTCTTCCATTTCGCTTCGCTTAATGTTACGAATGACAAGTTTTGCAGGAGTCTCTGAAACTTTTGCAAAGATTCCAAGCTGCTAAAAAAGCTATAAAAGACAAAACCGACAAGTTTTATCTGGTCGGTTTTGATTGTTTGGGGATTGTTGTGTGGATTAGTGGATACCCTATTTCACTTGCGAATGCCACGCAAGTACCACGCGAGCTTCTTTTAACCACACTGCTCTTATTACAGTCTGTTCATACCTTTTTAGGGGTATATAGCCCACCCAATTTTGGAGGGCGACTATAACTTTTTGCACGATGCTTGAAGCGTAATTTTTATTATAGCCCATCCAATTTTGGGGGGCAACTATATACCATTTGGAATCTAATAAAAATTAAATAACAATATGATTTATATAAATATTTTCCAAATGATATTTGTGCGTTGCATAATGAAAATTATTTATATTAAATATATGTCAATATAAATTAATATAATTCAAGACTGCCGGAAAACTTTTCCGGCAGTCTTTAGTTGATATTTTTCGTTTTTCCACGAAAACTTACGAATTGAGAATTTGCAAAGGTTTTAAGTCTGCCGGAAAGTTATTTAAAAAGTTTTCCGGCAGACTTAAAAACTTAAAATTATTATTGCAATACAACTTGAATCATATATCACTAAAACAGTTTTGGTATAATTTCGTTCAAATTGCATACTGCTATTGCAATCTATTTATCAGGAGCATTGTTATGAAAACCAAACTTATCGCCGTAGTATTGACTTCAATTTTTGCATTAACCGCATGTGGTGGCAGTTCTGATAATGGTAGTAACCAACCCATTGATAATCAAAATAATACAACATCAGAAGACAAGCCGTTTCAATTAAAAAATCAAGTTGTAGCGTGGAACACTAAAAAAGGTACAAAAGGCATTACAGTTGATTTGCCAACTGTAAATTTTCCACAAGCTAATTCTGATGGTGAAAATTTCGACCAGATTACAGTTGCAGGTAAAAAAATCAAAATAGGAGATAGCAACAATCTTCAAGAAATTAGATACGATAAAAATGATAGCGATGGTTTTACGGTTATCTATGATGGTACGTTTAATGAAGATGCCGATGGCAATTACGGATTTTATAGCGTGGCATCTAATGATAATCAAAAACGTTCAACCGTATATGCACATTATGGCTGGATAATCGATGGTAATAGCAAAGATAATCGTCATGAAATGAAGATGTTTTATCAAGGCTTACCGACCGAAAGTAGTGATATGCCAAGTAGTGGCAAGGCTAAATATTTGGGAAACGCTTTTGCCATGCATACAGTAGAAAACTATGTTGCTACTGTTGGCAGCAGTGCATCGCATTCTGATGAAAAAGGTATGTGGTATGGTAAGGTGGAATTAGATGTTAATTTCGATGAAAAAACTATTACAGGAACTTTGGGAAATTGGACAGAAGGACGCTTAAATTCGAAAGATAGAACACCTTTGAACGATATACATGTAGAAGCAAAAATTCAAGGAAATACTTTCAAAACAGTCAATGACCCATCAGAAATGCCAATGCCAGGTAGTGAGTCAGTATCTATCGAAGGTAAATTCTATGGAGCAAATGCTCAAAATTTGGCTGGTTCATTTATACGCAGTGATAGTTTGCCACCAGAATTTTCACAAAGTGTAAGAGGCGTTTTTGGTGCTAATAAACAATAAAACAGAAACTTTTGAAAAATTCGTCATTCGTAACATTGAGCGAGGCGAAATGGAAGAATCTAATTGTTTGTTAAATAGAAAGATTTTTCACTAACGTTTACGAATGACGAATTGGGAAAAAGTTGGTTTTGCAAAGGTTTTAAGTCTGCCGGAAAAGTTTTATCGGACAATAATACATTTAAGATAGTCTGAAACCTTTGCAAAACTTGTCATTTTAAGTTGAGCGTAGCGAGACGAATAATCTTAACTTATTGTTTTATAAAGATTATTCGCTATCACTCAGAATGACGGATAATGGAAAAACAAAATTTTGCAAATGTTTCAGTCTGCCGGAAGACATTTTTACCGATATGACATTACCCAATCCATTGGATAACTTTTTTCGCAATAAAAACATTTTAAGCGAGTTACACCATCATTACTTTTTACAAAAAATGTGCCATCAACTGGTTCGCCGTGAGAAGCACAATTGTGATTGGGGCAATTAAAAATTCCTTTAATTGTTGTTGGTAACTGTGGGCGGATTTTTTTTACCACTTTGAAATTTTCAATTACATTGACTGTTGCCTTTGGTGCAAATAGTGCAATGCGTGATGCTTCTTCATCATTGAAATGTACGTCTTCTATTTTAATCAAATCTTTACGTGTATTTTTGCTACCGCTTAAATTAAATCCAACGGTAATGCGATTTCCAGCTTCATCTAAACGAAAATGTCGCAGGATATTTAAGCCTTGCCCTGCGGGAATATGGTCGATAACTGTGCCATTTTTGATGGCTTCTACGGTCATGGTGAGTTTTTCCATTATCTATCTCCAAAATTTAAAATACTTTTTCGTTTAATACCAAAGATAAAATTGCTTCTCTTGCATAAACTCCATTTTTTGCTTGTTCGAAATAGTAAGCATATTGAGTTTTATCTACATCTGGTGCAATTTCATCTACGCGTGGTAATGGATGCAAGATACGTAAGTTTTCTTTGGCATTGTGTAGCATGGAGGCGGAAAGATTGAATTTGCCTTGAATTTTTAAAAATTCTTGTTCGTCAAAGCGTTCTCTTTGAACTCTGGTCATATAAAGAATATCAACTAATTCAATCGCTTCCTCTATGGTTGGCAAAATTGTGTAGTTGATATTAGCTTCGTCTAATTCCTCGCAGATGTATTCTGGCATTGAAAGTGATGGGGGAGATACAAAGTAAAATTCACAATCAAAATGAGTCATGGCTTGTGCTAATGAATGGACAGTGCGTCCATATTTTAAATCTCCAACTAACGCTATTTTGAGATTTTCCAATCTTCCTTGTGTTTCGTGGATTGTTACTAAATCTAATAGGGTTTGTGATGGGTGCTGGTTTGTTCCATCGCCAGCGTTAATAACTGGCACTGATGAAAATTGACTAACCAAGCGTGCTGCACCGTCTTTGTGATGACGCATTACGATTGCATCTGCGTATGAACTTAAAATACGTGCTGTATCTGCAAGGGTTTCGCCTTTTTTGACGCTGGTGTTAGCTGCATCTGAAAATCCGATTACCCGTCCCCCTAAACGTTGAATGGCAGTTTCAAATGATTGTCGCGTGCGAGTGGATGGTTCAAAAAAACAGCTGGCAATCAAGCGATTTTGCAAAAAATTATGATTGGAGGAATGCTTTAACTTGATAGCAGTGTTAATCACTAATTCCAATTGTTCTCGTGAAAATTCAGCAATTGAAATCACATTTTGCTGATAGAGAAGATTATCCATAAACACACCTTATGTTGAATATTTGATGAATAAAAAACGCTATTGATTATCCCACGATTTGAATGATAAAAAAACTTTTCCGGCAGTGTTTACTAAATCAATAATAACATTGCCGGAAAAGTTTTTATATAACCAAAATAAATAGTTAGTGCTTGGTAGCATTTCCAATAATTGGATTGATGTTGCTATCTTTCATTGTTTGCAAATCGCTATTGGAAATTTGTTCATCTTGCCAAGGGGTTGGCTGCTTTTCCAATGCAAATGATATTACTTCATCAATCCATTTCATTGGATGAATTTCCAAATGTTTGGTTACATTTTTAGGAATTTCTGCCAAATCTTTCATATTTTCTTTGGGAATAAGAACATGTTTAATGCCACCACGTAATGCTGCTAATAATTTTTCTTTTAAGCCGCCAATTGGGAGAATTTCTCCACGTAAAGTGATTTCTCCGGTCATGGCAACGTCTGAACGCACCGGAATATTTGTTAATGCTGAAATTATCGCCAAAGTCATAGCAATGCCGGCAGAAGGTCCATCTTTGGGAGTTGCACCTTCGGGGACATGTACGTGCATATCTAATTTTTCGTAAAAATCAGGTGCAATACCAACTGATATTGCACGCGAACGTACCACACTTAACGCAGCACTGATTGATTCTTGCATTACATCACCTAATTTACCGGTGCGAATGATATTACCTTTACCTTTAAGTGCAACAGCTTCGATGGTGAGCAATTCTCCACCAACTTCTGTCCATGCTAATCCTGTTACTTGTCCGATGCGGTTTTCTTTTTCAGCTCTGCCAAAGTCATAGCGTTCAACTCCTAAAAATGTGTGAATATTTTGTGCATCAATGCATACGTACTCGGTCGGAATGTTTTCCGGCAGACTTTCGTTTTGACAAACTACCTTGCGACATAATTTGGCAATTTCTCTATCCAAAGAACGTACCCCAGCTTCGCGTGTGTAATAACGAATAATGCTACGCACTGCATCTTGGGTGATTTCTATTTCATCTGGACGCAAGCCATTTTTTTCCATTTGATTGGGAATTAGATATTGTGTAGCTATATTCACCTTTTCATCTTCGGTATAACCAGAAAGACGAATAATCTCCATTCTATCCAATAGAGCAGGTGGAATATTAAGAGTATTTGCTGTTGCCACAAACATCACATTGGATAAGTCGTAATCTACTTCGGCATAATGATCATTGAAAGTGTTATTTTGTTCAGGGTCTAATACTTCCAATAATGCACTGGCAGGGTCGCCACGAAAGTCCTGACCTAATTTATCCACTTCATCAAGTAAGAATAGTGGATTATTCACACCAACTTTTGTGATATTTTGCAAGATTTTACCTGGCATTGAGCCAATATAAGTGCGGCGATGCCCACGAATTTCACTCTCATCATGCACTCCACCCAAAGACATACGTACATATTTGCGTCCAGTTGCTTTGGCAATGGATTGTCCTAATGATGTTTTACCTACACCTGGCGGACCTACTAAACATAAAATTGGGCTTTTTAGTTTGTCTACACGTTTTTGTACTGCAAGATATTCCACAATGCGTTCTTTGATTTTTTCCAAACCATAATGATCTGCGTCTAAAATTTCTTGTGCTTTGATAATATCTCGATTTACTTCATCAGCTTTATTCCATGGCAACTCAATCAAAGTGTCAATATAGTTACGTACAACCGTTGATTCAGCCGACATAGGTGGCATCATTTTGAGTTTTTTAAGTTCAGACAGTGCTTTTTCTTCTGCCTCTTGACTCATTTGGGCTTCTTTAATTTTTTCTTCTAATTTATCTAATTCCGCACGTTCATTTTCTTCGCCCAATTCTTTGTGAATGGCTTTGACTTGTTCGTTTAGGTAGTATTCACGTTGATTTTTATCGATTTGACGTTTAACTTGCCCACGAATTTTCTTTTCCATCAAGGAAATATCTATTTCGTTTTCCAAATGGTTTAAAACCAAAGCACAACGTGCATGAACATCGATGGTTTCTAATATGTTTTGTCTTTCCGGCAGTTTAAGTTGAAGCTGTGCCGCAATGGTATCCAATAGGGAACTTAAATTATCAATTTCGCTAATACTGTTAATGATTTCATTGGGGATACGTTTATTGACTTGGGCAAAGCGACCAAATTCTTCTACAATAGTACGACGCAAGGCTTCTTCATTAACATCGGAAAGATTGTTTTCTGGAATTATTTCAACGTTTGCAACAAGGAAATCTTCCGAAGATTCCCAACCAATAACGTTGGCACGAGAATCACCTTCAATTAATACTTTTACAGAACCGTCAGGTAGACGAAACATCTGTAATACATTGGCAGTAGTGCCAATGCTGTATAAATTTTCAATATCAACTTCTTCATCGGTTGCATCTTTTTGTGTTATCAGAAAAATTTGACTATCGGTTTGCGATGCGTTCTCTAATGCTTTAATTGACTTTTCACGTCCCACAAAAAGAGGGATTACCATACCAGGATACACAACTGCATCACGTAAAGGTAAAGTTGCAAGTTGGGTGAGAGATGAAGATTTTTTTCTAATCATTTTTACATACCGCCTATTGTAATCAAGTAGTATATTCTACGATGGTTAAAGGATATATTAAAAC
>JAFWUA010000105.1 GCA_017518785.1 Neisseriaceae bacterium | reverse complement strand
GACTTAAAAAACTTTCCGGCAGACTTAAAAACTTTCCGGCAGACTTAAAAACTTTCCGGCAGACTTAAAAACCTTTCCGGCAGACTGAAAAGCTTTTCCGGCAGACTTAAAGAGACTCCTGCAAAACTCGTCATTCTGACCCTGAACGAAGTGAAGGGGAAGAATCTAACTTATTGTTTATAAAGATTCTTCGCTTGCCACTTCGCTACGCTCAGTGCTTCGGCTCAAAATGACGAGTAATAGAAAAAATCGAGTTTTGCAGGAATTTCTTTCCGGCAGTCTTTCATCATACACGCATAAAAAAACACCCACATTGCTGTGGGTGTTTTGATTGGAGATAGGTAATATCCTAAATGGATTATTTGGTGATTTTGTCCCAATCGATAATGTGAGTAACAGATGTTTTTCTTGGAGCATCTACGCGTTTTGCACCAAAAACACCACCCCAGCCGATGCCAGATTTCATACCATATTCTTCTTTATGAGAAACAGAAGAAATAGAACCGCCGAACTCATTAGCACTTGGACCGAAGAATGAGCCACGTAATTCACCTTTAGGTGCATCTGCATCATAAGTTAACACTGCATCACCGATTACCGTGTTGCCAAATACTTTACCTTCGAATACAACCAAAGAGTCATTAACTTTGGTGTATTTGTCGACTTTCTTACCACCATTGTCAAATTTTTCTTTGGAAGACCATACGTTGTATATATCGCCTTGTACTGTTTTTGCACCAACGTCAAAGGTTGCTTCAACGAAGTTACCTAAACCAGCCTTGTCAGAAGATGACAAGATAGTAGCATTTGAGTGACCATTGCCACTTGTTTTCGCACCATGGAAGCTATTATCCAAGCCAAACATAATTGCATGACCTTGATAATTAATCTTGGCATTGGAAGCTAAACTATCCATTTGTGCAATAGTGGTTACACCAACACCACGATAGAAGTATGAGTCAACAGCTGATTCACCGTATGAACCATCTTTTGGTGCCAATGGGCTAACACGGAACTCAACAGAGCCATCATCTTTCAGATGTGGGTGTTTAGATTTATCTTCGTCCAAATTAGCGGTTACACGACCATATTGAACATAGTTCAAAGTTTCTGGTTTAACTGCCAAACTACCATATTGAGTACCAAATCCAACTACATCACCATAAAGGTAAGTGTTGTAATCTTCATCAGTTAATGTTGCTTCACCATCAAACTCTTTGGCACCTGGGTCCAAGTAGTAGTGACCAAAGATACGAGTGTTGGTTTTATACGAATCATCATTACCATACTCTGTTTTACCTTTGATATAAACCAAACCACTATCCATAGCGGTAGTTAAATTAGGAGTCATGTTAGCTTTGTTTGTATAAGAGTTTTGAGTGGTTAATGGTTTAGTACGATTAGGTACGCCACCTGCATATTCATAAGCAAATAATAAATCCACTTCGCCAGCAGCAAAATCACCTTTTACAGTAGCAACTGGGATTACATCAAAACCAGAAGCCATAGTAGAATCAGGTTTAAAACCGTTAACTTGTTCGAATTGATCTCTCAAAGCGATTTCTATTGCACTTTTTTCTTCCTTCCACTTCTCTTCTGCTGTTTCAAATGCAGTCCCTGCCGCACTTCTTGCAGCTGAATCATTGGCTTTGACAACATTTTCTTTGGCTGTTACATAATTAGTATATGCTGTTTGTGCGGCTGTCCGTTTTGTACCATCATAATAGTCAAATTTAGCAGGAGCAGTACCTGAAAGATTGTTAGGGCTACCAGCCTCTGCTTCCGATGTATCTTGTACCATAGCTACAACTTTAGACGCACCAGCATTAGTAGCAGTGTATGCTAAACCAGAACCTACAACAATAACGTTAGGTTGGTTTAATTGTTGCAATTCGGTTGCACCACGAGCTGCATCAGCAGAAGTTGCATTATGAAAACCATTGGTCAAAGATGGAGAACCATCCATCTTACCCTTACCACCTTCAGTACCATTATGAGTATGACCTGGATTTTGCAATTCATGAATAGAGTGCAATAAATCACCATCTAATACACCAGGGTTAACACCAACATATTCAATCATTACGGCATCTTCGTTAGTAACATCAACTGAACTACCATAATCTACTGCTTGTGCTAACAAGATATTGGTTAAACCGGCGTTACCAGTAGTTGCTGAATCGTTTTCCAATGAAGCCATACGGTTTGCATATTGAGCTTTACCTGCAAGAACACTGGTATCAAAAGATGATTTTTCTTGGCGAGTAAGAACGAAAGAACCAGTTGATGGGGTGCTTTCTACTTTGAATGGGACAGCATATTTGAAATCGTCAAGACTTGGTTGAGTTTCATCATTGCTACCAGTAGTACCAGGATCAACAGGATCAACAGGATCGGTAGGATCTACTGGATCAACAGGTTGATTAGTACCATCGTCATCACCGCCACCGCAAGCAGCCAGAGACAATGCTAATAAAGTTGCCAAAGTCAATTTTTTCAATTGCATGGTTTTATACCTTTCTTTAATTTCACGTGATTAAAAAT
>JAFWUA010000104.1 GCA_017518785.1 Neisseriaceae bacterium | reverse complement strand
TTAAAGAGACTCCTGCAAAACTCGATTTTTTCTATTACTCGTCATTCTGAGCGTAGCGAAGAATCTTTATAAACAATAAGTTAGATTCTTCATTTCACTTCGTGAAATTCAGAATGACGAGTTTTGCAGGGGTCTCTTAAAGGTTAATTAGTCTGCCGGAAAAGTTTTTTCAATTATCAGATTTAAAAATAAAATCATATTCCCATCTATTTTTATCAAGAAATGACCATATATAGAATTAGTTTATAGCAAAATGTAGCTTTATCAGTTCGCACAGTAGTGTTTATTTTTATACTGTCTGCGTTTATGCGACTTAATATATTTTGCTCTAAAAAAGACTATATAATTAATCTCTTAACTCGATTCAAAATAGGAAAAATATATGCAACAGTTTGATGGAACAACTATTGTTTGTGTAAGACGTGGTGAAGAAGTTGCCATTGGTGGTGATGGTCAAGTAACCTTTGGTAATACCGTGATGAAAGGTACTGCACGAAAAGTACGTAAATTGTATCAAGACCGTGTTTTAGCAGGTTTTGCAGGTGGTACAGCTGATGCTTTTTCTTTGATTGAATTATTTGAAGGAAAATTACAAAAACATCAGGGCAAACTTTTAACCGCTGCAATCGAATTAGCCAAAGAATGGCGTACCGACCGTATGTTACGCCGTTTAGAGGCAATGTTAATTGTGGCAGATAAAAGTAATACTTTAATTTTAACCGGCAATGGCGATGTGGTTGAGCCTGAAAAAGGAATTGCGGCAATTGGTTCTGGTGGTGCTTTTGCACAATCAGCTGCAATTGCATTAATCGAAAATACTGATTTAGCACCGGTGGATATTGTTAAAAAATCTCTTACAATTGCTGGTGATATTTGTATTTATACTAATCAAAATCACACCATAGAGACTTTATAAAAATTTATCAAAAAGAGATAAGTTATGCCACGCATTGCCCTATTACCTGATCATCTAATCAACCAAATTGCAGCCGGCGAAGTAGTTGAACGACCAGCTAATGCCCTAAAAGAAATTATGGAAAATAGCGTTGATGCAAATGCAACTTGCATTGATATTGTTTTGCGTAATGGCGGAATTAGATTAATTCGTGTTGTAGATAATGGCTGTGGCATAAATGCGAACGATTTACCTTTATCATTATCGCGTCATGCTACCAGCAAGATTAAAACCTTATCTGATTTAGAACGCATTAAAAGCATGGGATTTCGTGGTGAAGGTTTAGCAAGTATTGCAGCCGTATCGCGTTTAACCATTACTTCTCGCACCGATAATGATGCACATGCTACTTCAATTAGTGCCTCCGATGGAATTATTAGCAAACCTACTCCGTCTGCCGGAAAAGTAGGAACAACAGTTGAAGTAGCAGAAATTTACTTTAATACACCGGCACGGCGTAAATTTCTTAAATCTGAACAAACAGAATATGGACATTGTCTATCAGTGGTACAAAGAATAGCTTTGGCATATCCTAATATTGCCATTAGCCTGACTCATAATGATAAAAACATTCTAAAACTACCAGTACAAACACTGCCGGAAAGGGTTAGTGCGGTAGTTGGAAGCGATTTTTTAAATGCATCTTTGCCAATTGATGCTGCGGCAGGAGAAATAAAACTTACCGGATTTATTGCCAAACCAACCTTTGCCGATGGTAAAAGTAATCAGCAATATTGCTTTGTAAATCAACGTTTTGTGCGTGATAAAACTATAACTCATGCACTTAAACAGGCTTATCGTGATGTACTACATAATCAAATATCGCCATCATTCGTATTAATGTTATCTATGCCAGCTGATGCAGTTGACGTAAATATTCACCCTACTAAAACCGAAGTTCGTTTTCGTGAATCACAAGCGGTACATCAATTTGTTTTTCACGCAATAGACAAAGTATTAGCCAAAACATCTGCACACAAAACCCAATCGATTAGCAACTCTTCGCAACTTATAGATAATGTATTTAATCTTGGCAAACAATCTTTGAATATAAATCCATCAACCTCATCGAAAACAACTCCAATTCAATACGGCAAAACTCCCATTCCATCATCATTACAAGGACGCTTGCAATTGCGTGAAGGACAAGACCTTATTGCTACATACGCACCATTTTTTAAGCCTAATGATATTGCCGAATTAGAAAATGAAAGTTTTGCTAATGAAAATCCAATAAATACCACAGATGAGGAAATTCCACCTTTGGGTTATGCTTTGGCTCAATTGCACA
Organism: Neisseriaceae bacterium; assembly: GCA_017518785.1. Classification (GTDB taxonomy): domain Bacteria; phylum Pseudomonadota; class Gammaproteobacteria; order Burkholderiales; family Neisseriaceae; genus RGIG9985. The sequence goes on along the minus strand of JAFWUA010000104.1, from coordinate 3,034 downwards.
ATATCTACGTTTTAGCACAAAATGAAGTAGGATTAGTATTGGTTGATATGCATGCAGCACATGAGCGTATTAATTACGAAAAACTCAAACAACAAAAAAATCAAAATGGACGTGTTGCAACACAATCACTATTAATACCACTTCAATTTAAGGCAAATCCACAAGAAATCGCAACCGCATCAGAATATGCACAACTATTACAAAACTATGGATTTCATCTTAATATCAATGATGAACAAATATCTATTTTAAGTGTGCCACAACTATTGCTACGTGCCGATGCAATTTTATTAGTGCAAAAATTATTACACGAAGTAGGGCAGTGGGGCAGCAGCGATAAAGTTTTGGCAATGGAAAATCAAATATTAGCAACAATGGCATGTCATGGTTCAGCACGTGCAGGTAAGCGTCTAACACTGCCGGAAATGAACGCACTCTTACGAGACATGGAACGCATGGAACGCACCAATCAATGTAATCACGGCAGACCAACTTGGATTCAATTGCCATTATCAGATTTAGACAAATTATTTTTACGTGGTAAGTGAAAGTCAGACAATGAAGCCTTTGCAAAACCATATTTTTATAGTTCGTCATTCTGAACTTCGTTGCGAATCTTTACTTAACAACTAATTAGATTCTTTGTTTTCCTGCGGAAAATTTACGAATGATTGGCTTTGCAAAAGTTTCAGTCTGCTGGAAAGTTTTTAAAATACCTTTCCGGCAGACTTAAAAACCTTTCCGGCAGACTTAAAAACCTTTCCGGCAGACTTAAAAAACTTTCCGGTACTCTTAAACATTTCCGGCAGACTTAAACCTTTCCGGCAGACTGAAACCTTTCCGGCAGACTGAAACCTTTCCGGCAGACTATTTTTATTATACAACCATAAAAAAACACCCACTTGTGCAGTGGGTGTTTTGATAATCTGAAAAACAATGTTCGATTATTTTCCTAATTTTTCTGAAGAGTCGATAATGCGGTCTGCATCTTCTTTTGCCATATCTACACGATGAGCACCGAATGCACCACCCCAGCGAATTTCACCGTCAACTTTGTTTTCGGTAGAAGATACACCAGAGAATGTACCACCTATTTCGCTTGCATTAGCACCGAAGAATGAACCACGGATTTGACCTTTAACTTCTGGTTTGTACACCAAGTTAGCATCACCGGCAATAGTATTACCTTTTACAAGAGCACCAAATTCAACCAAGTAGTCTTTAACGCCTTCGGTTTTACCATTGTTTTCGTATGCAAAGTAGTTGTAAACATTACCTTTGAAAGTTTTTGCTCCAACGTCAAACACACCTTCAACAAAGTTACCAATACCTTGTGCAATGTTTGGATTTTCAACCACACCAGTAGGAACATTACCATCTGTCTTCAAGCCATGGAAGCTATTATCCAAACCAAACATAATTGCATGACCTTGATATATGATTTGGTTATCAGTCAAAGCATCCATTTGAGCAATAGTAGTCTCATCAGTACCACGATAGAAGTAGGTATCCACTGTTTCAGCATCTAAATGAGGACCTACCTCTGCATAGCGATAGAAATAGCCACCTGCACCTGCTTTGTTAGATTGGAGATAGAAATCTGTTGGATCTAATTTAGCGGTTACACGACCATATTGAACATGATCCAAAGTAGTAGGATAAACCATTAAGTGCCCATTAGTACCACCAGTAACATCAACAGAACCATCAGTAAAAGCAACTTGTGCTAATTCAGCTTTTAAATAAGAGTTGTAGTCTTCTGATGCTATAATTGCTCTACCGTTAGCGTCTTTGAACAATTGCACACCAGGGTCTAAATAGTAGTGACCAAAGATACGAGTGTTGGTTTGATAGTTGTCATCGTTACCACGAATTTGACCATCATCACCAGCCAAATTAATGGCAACTAAACCGTGTTCTTGTGGATTATCAGCAGTAACAAGTCCATCAGCAAAACGCAAACCAGGAGCACCTGCTGTATAAGGGGCTGTTTCAGGATCTTTGGCAAACCATGCTTGTGCGTTATTTGCTTCCATTAGAGCAGTAACATCTATTGCACCTGCTCCGTGATTTTTACCTGCTTTTTTCTCATAGTTTTCAACGGCTTTTTTAATGCCTTTTTGCAATGCTTCTACGTCTTTTTTAGCATCTTTCAACGCATTTTCATTAGCTGCATCGTTTAATTGAGCAATTGCAGCTGCTAAATATCCATCAAGAACAGAAAGTGTAAACTCACCATTGTATGTAGATGTTGCTGCACCTGTAACTTTCCCTTTCGGCTCTTTTGAACCACCCACAGCATAATCACCAATAAGAGGCAAAATGGCAGTATAAGCTAATGAAGCACCAGAAGTATCTCGCATTTGTGTAATCGCAGTTCCAACATCATCATATTTAGTTCTGGTAGCACCAGCAACCACAGAGTTAGGAGCATTTAACCATTGCAATTCTGGATTTTCAGTACCGAATGTATCAGCAGCAGTATAAGGATAACCCCCTGTGGTTTGTCCATGATTATGAGTAGAATTTTGGGAATGCAATTGATCTGCATTACCAAACGGATCAGTACCGACAATGTATACAAAATGGTCTGCATCATCTTTTTTTACGGTTTGTGCCAAAACGATATTGGTTAACGCTCTGTTACCATTAGCACTTCCACTAACAGACAGAGAACCCATACGGTTTGAATATTGACGTTCGATTCTCACACCAGTATCCAAGTCAAAACGAGAATCACCTCTACGTACTTTTACTTGCGATAGAACTGATGGATCGCTTTCAGGCTTAAATGGTACTGCATAGTCTTCTACGTCATTTTGAGGTTGTAATTCTTCATCGCTAACCGTAACGTCGCCACCATCAATAGCAGGATCAGTAGGATCGGTAGGGCCTACTGGATCAACAGGTTGATTAGTACCATCGTCATCACCGCCACCGCAAGCAGCCAGAGACAATGCTAATAAAGTTGCCAAAGTCAATTTTTTCAATTGCATGGTTTTATACCTTTCTTTAATTTCACGTGATTAAAAAT
>JAFWUA010000006.1 GCA_017518785.1 Neisseriaceae bacterium | reverse complement strand
TGGAATAGAAAACAAACTTATAATTTGATTCGTTTAGTAACACATTCAAAAGATAAGTAATAATTTGATTTTTTATGGCTACCGTAGCTCAGTGGTAGAGCAGGTAAAATGAAGCTTGATATAAGTTTCTAACAGCAACTAAATCCGTTTCTCACGACCAGGTCGCAGGTTCGAATCCTGTCGGTAGCCTTTTGATATTTATCTAATTTAAACTAAATTCCGGCAGACTGTTATTTAAAATATAGTCTGCCGGAAAGTATTTTAACTATCGGAGACTCCTGCAAAACTCGATTTTTTCTATTACTCGTCATTTTAAGTGTAGCGAATAGTCTTTATAAACAATAAGTTAGATTCTTCATTTCGCTTCGTGAAATTCAGAATGACGAGTTTTGCAGGAGTCTTTATCGCTTAATTTTCTAAAAACAACCATTTTTGCAGTTGCCATAGATTATTGAAAATAGCGATATTAGGAGCTGTATTTAATTTTTGTGCCGAATGAGCACCAGTGGTAATTCCTACCGCATCAGCACCAGCATTATGTGCAGTTAGTAAATCGTGGGTAGTGTCGCCAATCATTAAGATGTCAGTTGGTTCAATATGCCATTCATCGCATAAGGATAAAATCATATCAGGGTTTGGTTTAGATGCACATTCATCGGCAGTGCGTGTGGCAGAAAAAAATTGACGCGTTTTTGTGTCATCTAAACCACGCTCTAAACCACGCCGACTTTTACCGGTGGCAATACCCAATAAATAATGTTTTCTGCTTTCTTGTAGTAATGGATAAGCTTGGTCAAATAGTTTAATAGGACGATCGCTACGGAAGTAATAAGAGCGATAGGAGTGAATTAATTCGTCCATTTTATCGCGTGCATCTTCTCTGCCCAATTGCAACATAGCATTCTCTAAACTTAAACCGATAATGCTACGTGCATCATCAACTGATGGTGGTTGTAATCCATTTTGTTCAAAAGCAAATTGAACAGCATCGACAATATGTGCAGTTGAATCTGCTAATGTGCCGTCCCAATCAAAAATTAATGCACGGTATGATTTCATATTTAAACTACGCCTTGTTTCAAACTGGCTTCGATAAAGCCGTCTAAATCGCCGTCCATCACCGCTTTAATATTGCCTACTTCATACGAAGTACGCAAATCCTTAATGCGCGACTGGTCGAAGACATACGAGCGGATTTGGTGTCCCCAGCCCACATCGGATTTGGAATCTTCCAAATTTTGTTTTTCTTCGTTGCGTTTTCGCATTTCAATTTCAAACAATTTGGCACGCAGCATATTCATCGCTTCTGCCTTATTGCGGTGTTGCGAGCGGTCGTTTTGGCATTGCACCACAATGCCTGTGGGATTGTGCGTAATGCGAACAGCAGACGAAGTTTTGTTAATGTGCTGACCGCCAGCACCACTGGCACGATAAGTATCAATTCGCAAATCGGCAGGGTTGATTTCAATTTCAAAACTGTCGTCAATTTCAGGATACACAAACACAGACGCAAACGAAGTA
>JAFWUA010000103.1 GCA_017518785.1 Neisseriaceae bacterium | reverse complement strand
GAAAACGAAACAGTGATTGCCGAAGTGGCTAAAAAAGTCAAAGCACTGTGCGATAAATTGCCTGTGTATGGTTGATTTTAATTTACTTAATTTATAAGCTTTCCGGCAGACTATTAATGAACATTAGATAGTCTGCCGGAAAGTTTTTATATAAAGATTTTTACTAAATAGAGACTCCTGCAAAACTCGTCATTGACGAATTTCACGAAGTGAAATAAAGAATCTAACTTATTGTTTATAAAGATTCTTCTCTTGCCACTTCGCTACGCTCAATGCTTCGGCTCAAAATGACGAGTAATAGAAAAAATCGAGTTTTGGCTTCGCCCAAACTTCGGTTTGATTACTTCGTAATACATTGATTTACTTCGTAAATCAATGATTTGCACTGCATGCAACTAAACCTTGTTTTAGCTTCACTTCGTTCGCAGAAACTTCGGTTTGATTGCTTCGCAATCTACTTTAACAAACTGTGTTTGTTAAAGGTTGATACTTCGTATCAACTAAACCTTGTTTTGCAGGAGTCTCAAATATTCAAAGAATTGTTAACTGTAAACATCTAATGCTCGGCGTAAGCCATCTCCAATAATCACTAATAATAGTAACATTACAGTTAATACGATAAAGGTTGGCAAAGCAATCCACCAAGCGTCTAAATTATCTTTGCCCTGTGCTAAAAGATTGCCTAAACCTGCTTGATCCCCAGGTACACCTAAACCTAAAAAATCCAAACTGGTTAATGCCAATACCGCACCAGAAATGCGAAATGGCAAGAAAGCTAAAACCGGCGTTAAACTATTTGGCAAAATATGTTGCCACATAATGCGTTTATTACTTGCCCCCATGCTTTTGGCTGCCATTACATAATCCATTTGACGATTTTTTAAAAACTCTGCACGCACATAATCGGATAATCCTAACCAAGAAAACGCCGTTAGCAATAATAATAATAACAATAAACTTGGTTCAAAAAATGATGCAAAGATAATCAATAAATATAATTCCGGCAGACCTCCCCAAATCTCAAAAATTCGCTGCAAGATTAAATCTACTTTACCTCCAAAAAAACCTTGTATTGCACCAAAAAATATTCCCAAAATGGTGGTCATAAAAGTTAGTACTAATGCAAATAACACCGAATTGCGAAAACCATATACAAGCCGTGCGAGTATATCTTGTCCAATATCGTCAGTACCTAATAGATGATTGGAAGATGGTGGGGCAGGATTGGGTTGTGTATCAAATTCATTTAAAGTGTGATCATCATATGGATTAGGTAGATATATGGCAAAATTGCCGTTGGTAGTGATATTCTCACGGATAAATGGGTCTAAATAATCTGCATAAGTTTCAAAATCTCCACCAAATTGCGTTTCGTAATAATTAACAAACAAGGGGAAATAGTATTGATTTTGATAACGCACCAAAATTGGCTTATCGTTACACCACAAGGGTGCTGCCACAGAAATTACAAATAAAATCAAAAATAAACGCAATGACCATAACGCCCCCTTTTGCCTATAAAAGGCTCGGATTAAGCGTTTACGGAAACTGTCGCCAGTTGGCGATAAATTAATAGAATCATTAGAATTATCAGCTGCACTCATAACTTAGGTAAAGTCTGCCGGAAAAGAATAGATAAGCTTTCCGGCAGACTATTTTAATTTGATTATTAAATACTGATTAATTATACACAGGCTAATTTATTAATAGCGTTATAATTTACCATTTTTCAAATTGCAGAAAGATTAGATTATGGATATTTGTGCTTATATTCGTAGCATTGCTGCCGATGCCAAAGAAGCATCATATAAGATAGCCAATGCAAATACCAATATAAAAAACAAAGCGTTAATTGAAATTGCCAAGCTATTACGTGATAACAAGCAATCTTTAATAGATGCCAATAAAATCGATATGGAAAATGCTCACAACAAAGGCTTGGAAGCTGCCATGCTGGATCGCTTGCAATTAACCGAAAAAATCATAGATGGCATGGCAGAAGGATTATTACAAATTGCCTCCTTGCCTGATCCTGTTGGCGAAATGGACGATTTTGCTTTCCGTCCGTCTGGCATTCAGGTAGGCAAAATGCGTGTTCCTTTGGGCGTGGTTGGCATTATTTATGAATCTCGTCCTAATGTAACCGCCGATGCAGCTGGTTTATGCTTAAAATCTGGCAATGCTTGTATTTTGCGTGGCGGTAGTGAAGCGATTAATAGCAATCTTGCAATTGCAAAATTAATCTATCAAGGATTAAAAGAAGTAGGTCTGCCGGAAAATGCCGTACGATTAGTCGAACAAACCGACCGTGCTGGGGTGGGCGAAATGCTAAAACTATCTGAATATATTGATGTAATCGTCCCACGTGGTGGCAAGAGTCTGGTAAAACGCATTAGCGAAGAAGCACGCGTACCGGTTATCAAGCATTTAGATGGAATTTGTCATGTATTTATTGATGAATCGGCTGATATTGATAAGGCAGTAGCAATTGCACTTAATGCCAAAACCTCACGTTACGGCACATGCAACACTATGGAAACCCTATTAGTTCATGCAAATATTGCCGATAAAATTTTGCCAATATTAGCCGATAGTTATCGTGAAAAAGGTGTTGAATTGCGTGCTTGTGAGCGTGCTTTACCAATTTTGGGAGAAAACGCAATTCCAGCTTGCGAAGAAGATTGGCATACCGAATATTTAGCACCGATTTTATCAATCCGCATAGTCGATGATTTACAACAAGCAATCGACCATATTAACCATTACAGCAGCCATCACACCGATAGTATTGTTAGCGAAAACTATTCCAATACTCAACAATTCTTGCGTCAAGTGGATTCGTCTTCGGTAATGGTAAATGCCTCCACACGTTTTGCCGATGGTTTTGAATATGGTTTGGGTGCGGAAATTGGTATTTCTACCGATAAAATTCATGCACGCGGACCAGTTGGTTTGGAAGGCTTAACCGGACAAAAATGGATTGTATTGGGTACAGGACAAATTAGAGTTTAGTAATAAGCTTTTCCGGCAGACTGAAACCTGAAACCTTTGCAAAACCATATTTTTATAGTTCGTCATTCTGAATGTAAGCGAATAATATTTTATAAAAACAACAAGTTAATATTCTTTGTTTCCTGCGAAAAATTTAGAATAACGAGTTTTGCAAAAGTTGCAGTCTGCCGGAAAAGTATTTCTAAACCTTTCCGGCAGACTTTACATTCTTACACTAAATCAAAACTGCAAATTAAGTGATTAAATTTTACAAAATTCAGCTTAAAGAGTAATCTTTAAGAGACTCCTGCAAAACTCGATTTTTTCTATTACTCGTCATTTTGAGCCGAAGCACTGAGCGTAGCGAAGTGGCAAGCGAAGAATCTTTATAAACAATAAGTTAGATTCTTCATTTCATTTCGTGAAATTCAGAATTACGAGTTTTGCAGGAGTATCTGGTAGTCCTTTCCAATGTTGCAATACCACAACAATAAAAAATAATTTAATACTTAATAAACATTTGAAATAAAAAAAAATAACTATTTTTAAATTAATTTTTCACCAATTATCACCCTTTAATCTCAATTTTACTTTATAATCCTGACCAGAATTTTTCCAATAAATTTCAAAGGATTTTGTAGACATGAAAATGATGAAAACAACTGCGGCTATCTTGCCTATGTTACTTTTAATGGCTTGTACTGGTAATGAATTATCTTATGGTAGTCGTACCTTTAACCCAACGCCAGAACAAAGAGCACAAATGATGGCTGATAAACAAATGGTTCAACAACAAGAACGTAAAGAACGTGCTGAACGCCGTGCTGAACGTAAGGAAGAAATGATGAACCAAGCCGAAGCTTATCAAAAAGCAACCAAAGGTAAAAAATACATTCATTGCGGCTACTATGGATGTTATTAATTTTCAACGCATCTTCTAACTCATATTTTTAATAAGGAAATATTATGAATAAATCATTAATACTTTCATTAGTTGTAACACTTGGTTTGTCCGCTTGTGTAACTGGTGGTCCAACCGTTGGTAACTACGCAATGGGCGATGATAGTGCAGTATTAAATGCCAGTCGCAACCGTGCCGAAGCACAAGTTTCTCGTGCAGAATTGGAACAACACAGAAGACAACGTGCAGATGTATCCGAAGAATTAGATTTAGCCGAGAAAAAACGCAGAGCTCAACACGCTGGAGTACGTGATAACATGGGTACTGTTAGTCAAGGTGCGGCAACTGTTACTGGTGTTGCTGGTGCAATTAAAGCTATTGGTAGCTGGTTCTAATAAAATTTTTTATATTCTCTTCTCCTAATTAAAAATCCCTCGCAATAATGCGAGGGATTATTTTTTAAATTCATGCAAAACAAGCTTTATTTTAGTCGTTAGACTAAAATCATTGATTTAAAAAGTAAATCAATTGATTGCGAAGCAATTAAACCGAAGTTTCCGCGAGTCAGTAGGCGAAGCTAAAACTCGATTTTTTCCGGCAGTATTTTTATTCACTAATTTTAGGTAAATTCCAATTAAAATATACTGACAACATACGAATAGCAACAATTATTGCAGTACAAACTGCCATTAAAATATAAGCTGGTATATAAGGCATTAAAAGCACATAAATGATTGCACCAATTAAAGAGGCTGTTGCATAAATTTGTTTAACTAAAATTGATGGCATTTCTTGTGCTAAAATATCTCTTACCAAACCTCCCCCAACACAAGTCATCATGCCTACAAAGACTAATAAAAAACG
>JAFWUA010000102.1 GCA_017518785.1 Neisseriaceae bacterium | reverse complement strand
CTGGAACACGATAACCTGGATTTAATCGCAATACTTCTTCTTCGGAAATTTCTGCTAAACGTGCAATCGCTTTTAAATCAATCGGTTGATCAATTTTAACGCTTTCAAAATATGGACGATTGTCAATATCTCCCAATTCCACATCAAATGCGGTTGGATTATTTACCAAATTGCGTACCGCTAATAGTTTTGGTACATATTCACGCGTTTCGCGAGGAAGTTCTAAATATTCAAATGATGTGGGTAAACCTTTGCTTTGTGCCTTGTTTTGAGCTCTCTCAACGCAGTTTTCACCACAATTGTAAGCAGCTAATGCTAATGCCCAATCACCAAATAATCCATATAAATATTCTAAATATTCCAAAGCTGCATCAGTTGAAGCATAAACGTCATTTCTACCGTCATACCAGTTATTTTGAGTTAATCCATATTGTTTGCCAGTTTTTGGCATAAATTGCCATAACCCCATCGCCCCAGCATGCGATTTAGCTTTGATAACAAATGCACTTTCAATAAATGGTAATAATGCAATCTCTCCGGGCATTCGTCTTTTTTCTACTTCATTTAAGATATGGTATATGTAAGGAGAACTACGCATTGCAATGCGTCCAAAATATTCTGGGTGATTGGCATAGTATTCTTCAAATTTTTGCACAACATCAGAAGATACTTCTGTCATCTTGAACTGACGACGCATTTTTGTCCATAAGTTGAGTTCTTCCCCAACGCTTTTTTCTACAATTGCACCTCCTTTAATCGGATATTGATTCAATAAAAGTACGTATTCTGCCAAAATTGAATCTGTCGATTGTTCTTCTTCTGCTGCATTTGCTATTAATGGCAGAGCACATAAGGTGGTAATAACAATGTGTTTAATAGGAAAAAATGCCGACTTCATGGTCTCTCGTTAGCTCGTAATTCAAATTAAAAACGTTCCATGATAATTTTTTATTGTTAAGCTGTCAACTTTAATTGTTTTTACAATTATATGATTTATATTGATATTTATTTAAATAAGTCTGCCGGAAAATATTTTTACTGTATTTCTTTCCGGCAGATTGAAACTTTTGCAAAACCATATTTTTATAGTTCGAGAATCCTGCAAAACTCGATTTTTTCTATTACTCGTCATTTTGAGCGTAGCAAAGAATCTTTATAAACAATAAGTTAGATTCTTCATTTCACTTCGCGAAATTCAGAATGACGAGTTTTGCAGGAGTATTAATTCGTCATTCTGAGCGTAAGCGAAGAATCTTTTATAAAAGCAACAAGTTAAGATTCTTTGTTTTCCTGCTACAAATTTACGAATGAAGAGTTTTGCAAAGCTTTCAGTCTGATAATTGAAAATTTGTATTTAGCGTAAAACTGATAATCTTAAAACATTTGAGTTTGCTTAAAAAAATTACTTTTTTTATATGGGTGTAGTAATATTACCAACTTTTGCAAAATTGGCATGCTTTGCCTTCGAATAGATACTTATTAAATTGTAGGACTGAAAACAAATGAACACCGCAGAACTTCGCCGTAAATTTTTGAAATTTTTTGAAAGCAAGGGGCATACCATTGTTGCGTCATCTTCGCTCGTGCCGCCGCAGGACGATAAAACTTTGCTTTTTACCAACGCAGGTATGAATCAAATTAAAGATGTGTTTTTGGGTTTTGATAAACGCCCGTACACGCGTGCGACTTCGGCTCAAAAGTGCGTCCGTGCAGGCGGTAAGCATAATGATTTGGAAAATGTCGGCTACACTGCACGGCATCATACTTTCTTTGAAATGTTGGGTAATTTTAGTTTTGGCGATTATTTTAAGCGAGACGCCATTCATTTTGCGTGGGAATTTTTAACTTCGGAAAAATGGTTGGGCTTGCCGAAAGAAAAACTGTTAGCCACGGT
>JAFWUA010000101.1 GCA_017518785.1 Neisseriaceae bacterium | reverse complement strand
TTGGCTTTAACAGTGATACGAGCCCCTTGTTTAACACCAAGATTATGAGAAGAACCGGCGTTTCTATTCGCCGAATGCAGATAAAGTGCCATTTTGATTCACCCTATTCCATTAGAAATAAAATTTATCTGATTGTACTATTAGTAGGTGGTGTTTGTTAAGAAAAATGCGATTAAATTTTGCATTAGCTTTCACATTGTAACAAATTGAAATTAAATATTAATTTAATATTTACATAGTCTGCCGGAAAGGTAAAATAATGTTCCGGCAGACTCAAAGTAATTTGATATTTGTAGTGTAATTAAGACGGTCTTACTAAAAACGTCTTTTTAGATGACATGCTTGCAGAATAGATGCTGCTAATTCTTCCACTGATTTATGAGTGCTACTCATGAAAGGAATGCCGTTACGCTGGAACAATTCTTCTGCGATTGCTATTTCCTTGTTACAGGTATTGATATTTGCATATTTGGAATCTGGACGGCGTTCGTTGCGAATATGATGCAGTCTTTCGGCATCTATGGTTAAACCAAACAGTTTTTGTCGATATGGTTTTAGCATATTGGGAATTTGAGTACTTTCCAAATCATCTGGTGTAAGCGGATAGTTAGCAGCACGGATACCGTATTGCAATGCTAAATACAGACAAGTTGGAGTTTTACCAGCACGGGATACACCAATTAAAATCACATCTGCTGCTTGAAAATCTTTATCAGAAACACCATCATCATGATTAAGTGCAAAATTAACCGCTGCCATACGTTTATCGTAACGTTCTATATCATTCAACCCATGTGTTACACCTATCAAGCGTTTAGCATCAACATGTAATTCCTTTTCCAAAGAACCTATGAAAGTATCATAAAAATCAATATGGAAAGCTGGAAAAGCATGAATTAAATGTCTTATTTCTGAATCAACAATACTGGAAAAAATCAAAGGACGTTCCCAACCATCGGCATCAACTTCTTCTTGCATGTGGTTTAACAATTGTTTTGCTTTTTCCAAATTATCAATGAATGGATAGGTACGACGTTTAAATTCAATATTTTCAAACTGATTTAACAACGATTCTCCCAACCCTTCAGATGTAATCCCCGTGCGGTCGGAAATAAAATAAACGCGTCTTTTAAGTTTATTATCTGTGTCCATTTTGTCTAATCCCAATTTTAAGTTCTAAACATAATCATAAGCCACCTGCAAAACTCTTCATTCTAAACTTTCAGCAAGAAAGTTCAGAATCTCCATTCTTTGTTTTACAAGATTTGTAGCAACTCTCAAAATGACAAATGGCGAAAAGTTAGATTTTGCAGGAGGTTCAACCAAGCTTTAAATAGTAGCTAAATCATATCTTGTCGACAAATTATTTTCAGTTACAATAGCACACATTATGAGTAGTCAATTTCATCATATTGGCATTGTTATTCGTCCGAAAACCCCACATCTGCCGGAATTAGTTAATTCTTTGGTAACGTTTTTATTAGACAAAGGCATTAATGTTTATTTGGACGAAGATGCACGTTCAGACTTAAAAGACTTACCCCATTTACATAAATGCACTTTTGTGCATAAGAAAGAAATGGGACAACGTTGTGATTTAGCCATCTCTTTTGGTGGCGATGGTACTTTATTGTCAATCGCACGCGAGATTGCACCGTATCGTGTGCCTTTGATTGGGGTTAATCGCGGTTCTTTGGGTTTTTTAACCCAAGTTCCATATCATAATGCAGTTGATGATGTTGCCATTATGCTTACTGGTAAATATTCAATTGAAGAACGTATTTTGTTAGAAACTAACGTCTATCGCAAACAAAAAGAAGTTTATCAATCTTTGGCATTGAATGATGTAGTATTCAATCGAGGTGCAACCGGGCAAATGATTGAATTTGAAGTATTTATTAATAAGGAGTTTGTTTATACTCAACGCAGTGATGGTTTGATTGTGTCCACTCCCACCGGTTCTACTGCTTATTCTTTGGCTGCTGGTGGTCCGATTTTACAACCTACTTTACACGCACTAACTTTGGTGCCAATCTGCCCTCAATCTATGACTAACCGCCCTATTGCCGTTTCCGATACTGGTGAAATAAAAGTAGTTATGAGACGTGGCACTGATATTAAACTTCACTGCGATGGACAAGCTTACTTTGATTTAGAAAAATTCGACCATATTAAAATCAGACGTTATCATAATAGCTTGCGTATATTGCAACCGTCCGATTATCGTTATTTTGGAACATTACGACAAAAATTGCATTGGGGCGAACAATTGGTATAAATCCTATGTTATTAAATCTTTCTCTTAAAAATTTTGTTATTGTTGATGCATTAGATCTTTCATTTGATTCTGGTTTCACGGTATTAACCGGAGAAACAGGTGCAGGTAAATCTATTACTTTGGACGCAATCGGTTTGCTATTGGGCGATAAAGCTGACCCCAAACAAGTGCGTCAAGGTGCAAAAGAAGCTCAATTATCTGCCCTATTTTCTATTGAAAATTCGGATGAGGTTAAAAATAAATTAATTAATCAAGGATTTATAACAGAAGAAGAAAATGAATTAGTTATTCGCCGTATTATTTCCGCCGAAGGAAAATCTCGTAATTTTATTAATGGTCAATCCGCTACTTTGAATCAATTAAAAAAAATTGGAGAATTTTTAATCGATATTCATGGACAAAACGCTCACTACTCTTTGATGACAGAAAGTAATCAGCGTCAAATTCTCGATGCCTTTTCCGGCAGTGTTGACAAAGTATTTGAAGTAAAAAAACTTTTTCAAAATTGGCAAGAAGCAAAACAAGAATTAGAAAATGCAACACAACACACCGAACAATTGAAAGCAGAACGCGAACGCTTATCTTGGCAAAGAGATGAATTAGCACAACTTGCCCCCAAACCTAATGAATGGCAAGAATTATCACATAGCTATGATATTTTATCTCATGCAGCAGACCTAATGAATGCAGCCCAAAATACATACGATTTAATCGATAACGATAATGGAGTGCAAAGCTTGCTATCTCGTTGTATGCGAGAATTAGAATCGCTATCTAATATTGAGAGTAGATTTCAAGAAAGCTTGAATTTATTAGCATCTATCGATGCTGAATTAAGCGAGGTTGCATCTACTTTACGTTCAGTTTTATCCGACACAGAAATCAATCCAGATGAGTTGGCGAGGCAAGATGAACGTATGCGTAATTTATCTGCTATGGCACGTAAATATCATGTAGATGAAAATAGTCTGCCGGAAAAACAAAAAGAAATCGAAAATCGACTGCTTGAATTAGAAAAATCTATCGATTGTGAATTATTGCAAGAAAAAGTTAATGAATGTGCAAAAAAATACCAAATTGTCGCAAATGAATTATCAAATATGCGTCAGATAGGTGCTAAACGCTTTGCCGAAGAAGTAACAAAAGTTATGCAAGAACTTTCAATGAAAGGTGCTGTTTTCCATGTGGAATTGATGCCAGTAGAAGCATCTTTGCACGGCAATGAACATATTCAATTTCAAATTGCAACTAATCAAGGTTCTTCCTTGCGTTCATTAGCAAAAACCGCATCAGGTGGCGAATTAGCAAGGATTAGCCTATCGATTCAAGTAGTAGCATCGCGTTACAGTGCCTTGCCTACTCTTATTTTTGATGAAGTTGATAGCGGAATCGGGGGTTCGGTTGCAGAAATTGTCGGACAAAAAATTCATGCTTTAAGTAAAAATTATCAAATTCTTGCAGTAACTCATTTGGCACAAGTTGCAGTATATGCTGACAATCATTGGCAAGTTAGCAAACACAACGATAATCAACACACTATTAGTAATATTAAAGCATTATCCCCAAGCGAACGCATAGATGAAATCGCCCGCATGATTGGTGGCACTACTCTTACCGATACTACCCGCCAACACGCTGCTGAAATGATTACAATGGCACAGAGTATAAAACAATAAATTTGATAATTTAAATTAAGTCTGCCGGAAAGATTATTTTTTAAATAAACAAAACTTTCCGGCAGACTTAAAGCTTTGCAAAACCCACTTTTTTCTCATTCATCATTCTGAACTTCGTTGCGAATCTTTTTAGTTAACAAACAATTAGATTCTTCATTTTCCTGCTACAAATTTACGAATGACGAGTTTTGCAAATGTTTCAGACTTTTATTAATTTTAATTTAAAACCTACCATTCCATTCAATAAAGTTTTTTAACAACATCAACCCATTATCTCCACTTTTTTCAGTATGAAATTGGGTGGCAAAAACATTATCCTTACCAATAATACATGCAAAAGGGCTTGGATATTCACTTTCGCCTAAAACGATTTCAGCGTCACTTGGAGAGAAATAATAACTATGTACAAAATAAAAATATGAATTATCTGCAATATTATTAAACAATGGGTGAGCTTGCGTTTGATGTACTGTATTCCAACCCATATGCGGTACTTTTAATTTTCTACCATCACTATCTTGCATATTTTGGCTAAAACGTTTAACACTGCCGGAAAAAAATCCTAAACCTTGTGTATTGCCTTCTTCACTATATTCAAACAATAGTTGTGCTCCAACGCAAATACCAAAAAACGGTTTATTTCTCAAAGCATCAAGCAGTGCATTATCCAACCCCAATTGCTGCAACGATTTCATACAATCCGGCATGGCTCCTTGTCCTGGAAAAATAACCTTATCAGCAGATAACACTTCACTAGGATTAGAGGTTAATATAACTTCAATATTACCTTGCGAGTTTTGTGCAACATATTGTGCTGATTTTAAAACTGAATGAAGATTACCCATTCCATAGTCTATAATTGCAATTTTCATAAAAACTCCTTAAAAATCAAAGGTGATTTTTTAATTACAATTTTACAAATTTCAATTAAAAAATCAACTTATTGATTCTTAACAATTATTTTATAAAATCAAAAAATTTGACAAATTTAATTAAGCTTGGCATAATAATCATCAAGAAATCATTGTCCTTTCTTTGTAAGTAGCGTCTCCTCGTCAGAAGAAAAACCATTTGCTTGTATTACACAGGCAAATGGTTTTTTGCTATCTATCGTGCAAGAAACCCTGTTAACTGTGCTTTGTCAATTGTATGAGCATTTATTATAAAACCAGCCAAAGATGTTTGTGCATTTTCAGGAATATCATCATCAGAGAAGATTGTATCCAAAGCATAAAGGGTAAAAATATAACGATGTGCAGGATCCCCCACCGGTGGCAAACAACCACCATAAGCACGTACTCCACCATCATTAAAAAGTTGTTTAGCACCTTCCGGCAGATTCGCACCAGAAACATCTCCGGCATTATGAGGTAAACTGCGTATATCAGCCGGCAAATTATAAACAAACCAATGCCACCAGCCAGCACCACCAGTTGGTGCATCTGGATCATGCATTGCAATTGCAAAACTTTTTACATTTTCTGGAACATTTTCCCATATCAATGCCGGTGATTGATTGTCATGATCAGCTTGATATGAAATGTCCAATACTGCACCATCTGTAAATTCAGGGGAGAATAATTCCATTTGTGTACTCCTAATTTTTTGGTTTATGTGTATAAATTAACAGAGTTGTTTAGCACTCTTCATTTCTTGCTCGAAGAGTATTCAGCAACTTTTTGGCTATGTTCGTAATACCGATAGACACAGCAAAGCTACGTTGTTCTTGACAATAACAAAAGTTAGTTGAAAAATCATTTGAACGAGAAACAAAAACATAGTAGCATAAAAAGTATAAGAAACTCCTGCAAAACTTGATTTTTTCTATTACTCGTCATTCTGAGCGTAGCGAATTAAGACATTAGAACAAAGATACTTAAACCGTTCACCGATGCTTAAAATCAAACGATTATTGAATTAGAAAGCTATAGAGAAAATAATATATAGCAAAAAAGCCAGAATACAAAGTGTATAATTTGAGTTACACATCATTATACCGATGTTTCGATCGATTTTGTTGAGGGCAATGGCATATCCTTTCTGATGCCTAATTGGAGTACACTTTATGGAGTAGCACAGATTTTATGCTATTTTAAAACTCCTGCAAACACCATACATCAAAAAGAAACATCGTAGTGGTTTTTCAACCAAACGCGACAGATAAAATGATTTTCAGGCGACCTTAAAACCATTGCAAAACTCGTTATTCTGAATTTTCTTCAGGAAAATGAATAGTCTAATTGCTTGTTAAGCAAAAGATTCGCAACGAAGTTCAGAATGACAAATGATAAAAAAGTGAGTTTTGTAAAGGTTTCTATAAACAAAAAATGCAGGTTTTTACCTGCATTTTTATAGTCAAACAAGTTCAAACGAGAAACAGACACCTCTTCGCTGATAGTATCAATAATACGGTAAGAAAATCCGTGCATTTCAATTTTGAAATTGTTTGACTATATTTAATTTAAGCCATTATTTTTTCTAATCTTTTTTTACCGCAGGTTTAGCGGCTTTGGGTTTGGGTTCGGTTTTTACAGGAGCCACTTCGACTTCTTTTTCCACTTGTGCATAAATTTTATCGCCAATGCCTTTAACCTGTTTTAATTCTTCTTTATTTTTAAAGCCGCCGTTTTGCGTGCGATATTCCACAATCGCTGCCGCTTTGGCTTTGCCGATACCAGGCAAGGCTTCTAATTCATCGGCGGTTGCGGTATTCAAATTAACCGCCGCCAAAGCCAAAGACACACCGAAAACAGAAACTGCGGAAAAAATCAATTTTTTCAACATGATTGATAACTCCTTTTGAGTTTATTAACGGAATAAACATTTTATGCAATGCAACAAATCAATGCAACCTTTTCAGGCAGCCTGAACACTATTTTCACCCAAATTAAAACATTTTATGCAACATTTTTTATTTTCAGGCAGCCTGAAAAAATTTTTTCACCATAAAAACAAACGCAATTTGATAAAATAATCAGTTTTATTCAATAACAAACGCCATGCAAAATATTCAACTTGATTTTCCCCATATTCATGCGGCACATTGTGAAAGCGGTGCGGCGGCGGCTTTATTGCAGCACGGCGGTTCGGCGTTTGATGAACCTTTGGCGTTTGGTTTTGGTTGTGGTTTATCGTAT
>JAFWUA010000100.1 GCA_017518785.1 Neisseriaceae bacterium | reverse complement strand
GGAAAGCTTAAATAGTCTGCCGGAAAGCTTGAATAGTCTGCCGGAAAACTTATAAACTTTCCGGCAGACTTATAATTAATTGTTTCATATAATCTTTAATTCAATAAGTATTCTTAACTACAAGTAATTGGATTTTAATTATTTTTATCTCGAACTATCGATCGAGTTGGTGGGTCGAAGACCCACCATACGGCATTTCTTTTTTGTATATAGTGTGTTGCAGGTGTTTCTGTCTGAAACCTTTGCAAAACCCACTTTTTTCTCATTCTTCATTCTAAACTTCGTTACGAATTTTTTTATTTAACAAATAATTAGATTCTTCACTTTCCTGCGGAAAGTTCAGAATGACGAGTTTTGCAAAGGTTTCAGAATGACAAATTTTACAAAGATTTCAGACTTCTAATCGAATAAAAACTTGTCCATTAACATACATAAACGGCATAATGTAAAGCGTGCATAAAACACTGCGAGCAAACAGATGACTCAAACCGAACCAGATTCAAATGAAGTGCCTTTATCAAAAAATAAAAAAGTATCAGCGATTTCTATCGTATGGCTTGTACCGCTAATCGCACTGATTACTGGCATTTGGTTATTAATCAGTACTATCAAACAAACAGGTCCAGAAATAACTTTGCATCTTCCCAATGCAGAAGGAATTGTGGCAGGTTCAACAGTAATTAAGCTACTCAATGTTGAAGTAGGTAGAATTACAGCTATTTCTCTGAATGAACAACATGATGGTGTCATCTTAAAAGCACGCATGAGCAATGATGTTCACAAGCTACTTTTGCAAGATGCACAATTTTGGTTAGTAAAACCTCGTATTGACCGTTCAGGGGTAACCGGATTAGGAACTTTGGTATCCGGTGTATATATTGAAATGACTCCCGGAAAACATGGAAGCGAACAACGCATTTTCACAGTTAGTGATTCAATTCCATCTGCATTTTCCGGCAGTGAAGGTTTGCATTTACGTTTGCACAGTGAAGCTAATGGTTTGATTCCCACTGGAAGTCCGATTTTGTTTCGTGGAATTGAAGTTGGAACTGTGGATAATGCTGATTTTGACCCAACCACAGGACACGCTCAATATCGAATTTTTATCCGCTCTCCTAATGAATCTTTGATAGGACAAAACACTCGCTTTTGGATTTCTGATGGTGTAAATATTGATATGACTGGTTCTGGCGTTAATATCAGTGCCCCTCCGGTTGGAGCATTATTGGGTGGTGCTATTTCATTTGACGATCCGAAAAATGGACAACGTGGAGATAAAGTCGCAATCGATACTCAATTTATTCTTTATCGTCATGAAACTCTTGCACCGGATACTCCTGATAATGATGCAATTCATTTGGTAGCATTTTTCGATCAAAGCATACGTTCGCTATCGGTAGGTTCTCCGGTTACCTATAAAGGAATCACAGTAGGCAGAATTGCTCATGTACCCTACTTTGCTGATAATGACAAAGCAAAATTATTTGATAATAAAAAAATTCCAGTTCACTTTTATATAGACCCACAATTTTTCAAAAATCAACAAACAGAATTTAACCATGAACAATGGCAAAAATCGATTAACGCTGCCATTGATGGTGGCATATACGCCGTATTAAGCAGTGGTAACTTAATAACTGGCAATGAAATAATTGAACTAATCGATAACAATAAACAATCCTACAAAAAACCACATATCAAACAATATGCAGGTTACAGGGTCATTGCCACAGGAAAAGGCGGTTTAGGACAATTGCAAGTACAAATGAGTGATTTATTAGATAAAATCAACCGATTGCCCATAGATAAAACTTTACAAGAAGTAAATCGCACTTTATTAAGTGTGGAAAATCTTCTAAATGACTCTAACACTAAACAATTACCACATGAAATGCGTAGTACTCTAACTTCCTTAAAAGAAACATTAGAAGGCGTTTCACCAAACTCGCCTGCATATCAAGATATTCGTACTACTTTACAACGCATCGACACTACCTTGCAAAGAGCAGAACCAATTTTAAGAACTCTGGAAGAAAAACCTAACTCATTGATTTTCCCCAATACATCAACAGATATTATTCCGAAAGGTCATCAATGAAATTATTAATTAATTTTTTGGCAGTAATATTTCTTTGTGCCTGTGCCTCAACACCAAACACACAATACTATCAACTTCCTGATGCAGTATGGAATCCATCTTTCCGGCAGACTAATCAGATGACATGTATTCGTGTTATTACACCAGATATACTCAAACAAGATTCTTTGTTATATCAAACTTCGCCCACTACTTTATCGTTTGCACGATACCATCGTTGGGCAGAACGTTTGGATATTGCAATTGAGCAAGTATTAGCCAATACCCTTAATAATGCCGTATCAAACAAGCGTTTTATTCCATCATCTCTTAATATATCCACAAACTCATGTTGGCAAATTAATATCCAACGCTTTCAAGGTGTATACGATGGCAAGGTGCAAGTTATGGGAACTGCCACTAAAATCAACGATAAACAAAACGAAGTTATCACTTTTAATATCACTCGCAATCAAGAAGGTGACGGTTATGATGCAATGGTTCGTGCCTTAAATAGTGCATTAAAAGATGTCGTACTTGAAATAATCCGTTAGAATATGCCCCTTTGTGAATTAACTTCTGTGAATTACCGTTTAACGGACTATATAAAGGAAAATTACTATGAACAAATTAGTAACAACCATAGGCTTAATAGCAGTATTAGGTGCTGGATATGCAGGTACTTCTTGGTATTTTGGCAATTCTTTCAAGCAAACAGAAGAAGAAAGAATCCAAAATTTCAATAAACAAATCAAAGAACACAGCGATCAATTGCAACTACCAATGCCGCTAATTGATGTCAAATTGGTAGATATCAAGAACAATGTATTTAGTTCCACGGCTAACTATCAACTTAAAGTTGCCATGAATGATAAGCCGATTGAATTTGAATCGCATGTTCAGCATGGTCCATTGGTGAATTTCAAACCAATGCGTTATTTGGTAACTTATAAAGTCAAAGACACTTCCACAACTAATATGTTGTTTCAACTAACCAAAGGTGAATCTCCTTTGACTATCAAAACAGAAGTATATTTTTCTGATAATGAACACATAAATGCACAAATTCCACCAATTACATTCCAACAACCTGGCATTAATATTGAGTTTTCTGGATTAAATGTCGATAGCGACACGGATACAAGCTTTTCATTCATGAATGGCTCATCAAAACTCGATAAATTAGCAGTTGATTTTATTGGCAATTCTGCAAGTTTAAACAACTTATCCTTTGATTTTGATTTAAAACGTAAAGACGATTACTTTATTGGAAAACGTAGTTTGAAATTCCAAGAAATTGCTTGGAATAGCATGATTTCCGGCAGACTATACGATATATTTTTCAACAGCAGTGAAATAGAAAATGGCAATCTTGTAAATGCTTCACTTGTGTACGGTGCAAATGCTATCAATGTTGGCAATCTTGATTTTGGAAAATTAGATGGCACTATCAAAATCGACAAAGCAGATTTATCCGTTCTAAACACAATTCAAAAAAACGCTCGCTCCAATAGAGATATAGAAAATGTAAAACAAAACTTAGCCAAATTACTGCAAAGCCAACCTTTACTATCCAATAATATCGAATTGAAAGATAGCAATGGCAGCATTAATTCATCACTAACCTTGCAATTTAAACAAGTAGAAAATGTTGATGCGATTTCCAAACCAGAAGATGTGATTGCTTCTGGCAGTCTTTCTGCATCACTAAATAAAGAAACTTTAATAAACACTTTAAGTAAAGTCCAACAAATTCGTGGCACCGACCCTCAAACATCACAAATTATGGCAACTCAAATTGTGCAAGAAATAGCCAATAAAGCTGCCAATCTCTTTATCGATAAGGGCAATGCATACGAAACTAATATTACATACGCTGACAATCAATGGTTGATAAATGGCACTCCTACATCTTGGGAAGAAATAGATAATATTGGTAAGGAACAAACACCAGATACAGAAGAAAACTCTCCAATAGATAATATGGATAACACCGACACTATGGATAATCAAAATCCACAATCATCTGATATTCAACAATAAAACACATAAAAGGCTAACCGATGTTACTTATTCCTGCAATTGATTTAAAAGAAGGACAATGCGTACGTTTACGTCAAGGATTAATGGAAGATGCAACTGTATTTTCTGACTTTCCGGCAGACATGGCACGTCATTGGTTATCACAAGGTGCAAGACGATTGCATTTAGTCGATTTAGACGGTGCATTTGCTGGCAAACCCAAAAATTTCTCTGCAATTAGCGAAATTGTGGCATCAGTTGGCAAAGAAATTCCAGTGGAATTAGGCGGTGGCATACGCGATATGCAAACTGTTGAAAAATATTTTGACATTGGTTTGCAATATCTAATCATTGGTACAGCTGCAGTAAAAAATCCCCAATTTTTACAAGAAGCCTGCCAAAATTTTCCCAATCGTATTATCGTAGGCATTGATGCCAAAGATGGTCAAGTTGCCACAGATGGTTGGGCAAGCGTTAGCCAATTAAGTGCAATTGATTTAGCAAAACGCTTTGAAGATACAGGAGTTGCATCAATTATCTACACCGACATCGGACGCGATGGCATGATGAATGGCATAAATATTGATGCTACTTGCAAACTTGCCAATGCCCTGACTATTCCAGTTATTGCTTCTGGCGGTTTAACCAATTTAGATGATGTACGTGCCTTATGTGAAGTGCAAGATTGTGGCATAGAAGGAGTTATTACCGGACGTGCAATTTATGAAGGTAGCATTGATTTAAAAGAAGCACAGCAGTTAGCTGATTCATTACGATGAGTGATATAAAATTTTTTTTCACGCCCTTACTGCATATAATTGTTTTTGCTCTTTTATTGATATATCAACAATATTGGCAAGAACATACATTTGCCATCATCAATATACCAATAGTATGGCAAAAATATTTTGCTACACCACAAGCGAAGTTATTAACGGTTTATATGCTGTTATCGCCATGTTGGGCAATTATTATCACTCGCAAACAAAAAATATTCGGCAATATAGTGTGGGCAATATCTGTTGCATGGTGTGTTGCTGTGATTTTATTTTGTATGGAGCTAATTGTAATTGATCCTTGGTTATATTGGGTGCTGTATGCCACTTTGATGTTATTTTTAGGTTTATCCGGAGTTATATTTCAAATTTATCATCAAGAAGAAAACCAAGATGAAAAAGTATCTTAAAAATAGTCTGCCGGAAAAGTTTTAGTAATAATTTCATGCTTTTTGCGATGTAATGTGATATAAAAACTTTTCCGGCAGACTTAATTCAAAAGAAATTGCTATTATGATTTTCGATAGATTAGATAATTTATTAGATTACGCTGTTTTGCTACCATCTCTTGAACGCATCAAAACCATTTTGGATAGCCAAAACCTTTCAGATTTACCATGTATGCGATACACCGATAGCGATGACCTTTATTACAATATCGATAGTTACACAACTATACAAACACCAAAACAATTTGAATTTCATCGCCAATTTGCCGATGTGCAGATTATGTTGCAAGGAAAAGAAATTCATCAGATAAGTGATCGTTCTAACACCTCTTTATCTAATGATTTTGACGAAAAACGTGATATAGGTTTTTTTCCGGCAGACTCTACGGCTAATTTTATTGCTGATATGAACCATTTTTTAATTTATCTGCCTAATGAACCGCACCGCAGCCAAATCGCCATTGACGAACCATCTGCTGTTAAAAAAGTTGTGTTTAAAATTCGTTATCTATTATGAAAAGGAATATGCCATGAACAAGACTTCATTATTTTGGCCTTTGGTATTGATTATCTTTGGTAGTGTTTGGTTTTTACATGTAACCGATATTTTACCGCCCTCCACTATCATATTATCTATTGCATTAATTGTAGCTGGCTTCATAGTGTTAATTGTCGATGGGATTAACAAACAATCGTTTGTATCCGCACCGTTGTTAATCTACTGTGGAATTGCTATTTATTTACACTTTCACACCGATGTGATGCTATCTGTGTTGCTTTCTTTGGGAATGATTATTACAGGATTATTGATGCTAATTGCAAATACTAACCTTGTCCCTCACAAAAAAGGACGTTAAACCTTATAGTTATTTGATGTAAGTCTGCCGGAAAGCTTTATAAAAACTTTCCGGCAGACTTTTATAACAAGTATCAAGCAGAAAACACTTAAAACCGTTAGAATTACACCTTTTGAATCACTATCCAATAAAACCATTATGGACAAAATTCTCATTCTTGACTTTGGCTCGCAGGTGAGCCAACTGATTGCACGGCGTGTGCGTGAAGCGAATGTTTATTGCGAAATGCACGCGTATGATTATTCGCTCGAACAAATTAAAGCCTTTAATCCTGTCGGCATTATTCTTTCTGGTGGGCCTAATTCCGTGTATGACTCGGATTACCAAGCCGACCCTGAAATTCTCAATCTTGACGTGCCTGTGTTGGGCATTTGTTATGGTATGCAGTGGATTGCTCATACGCTTGGCGGAAAAGTGGCTGCGGGCAATCAACGCGAGTTTGGTTATGCGTCTGTGGCGGTTGAAAAAAATGCTTTGACAGACGGCATTGCCGAAAATCATCAATTAGATGTGTGGATGAGTCATGGCGATAAGGTTGTAGGGCTGCCTGAAAACTTTGTCTCTGTTGCTCATACGCCGTCTTGCCCTGTGGCGATTATGGAAAACGCCAACAAAAAAATCTACGGCGTGCAGTTTCACCCCGAAGTAACGCACACGCCACGCGGTAAAGATATTCTCAATCGCTTTGTGTTAGATATTTGCGGGGCAAAACCCGAATGGACAATGCCGAATTTTATTGAAGAAGCGGTCGCGAAAATCCGCCAAACAGTAGGCTCGGACGAAGTGATTTTGGGCTTATCAGGCGGCGTGGATTCTTCGGTTGCGGCGGCGTTGATTTATAAAGCAATCGGCAATCAACTCTCGTGCGTGTTTGTCGATCACGGTTTGTTGCGTTTGAATGAAGCGGACAATGTGCTGAATATGTTTTCAGGCAGCCTGAATGCCAAAATTATTCACATCAACGCAGCCGAACAATTTATGTCGAAATTACAAGGTGTTACCGACCCTGAACAAAAACGCAAAATCATCGGCAAAGAATTTGTGGAAGTGTTTCAAGCAGAAGCCGCTAAACGCCAAAACGCCAAGTGGCTCGCACAAGGCACGATTTACCCTGAT
>JAFWUA010000099.1 GCA_017518785.1 Neisseriaceae bacterium | reverse complement strand
CCAACGCCGAGTACATCGGACGCCTGCGGAAGATCATGGACGATCACGACATTTCCTGGCAGACCGCCGAGCTGGGCAAGGTGGACGTGGGCGGCGGCGCTTGCTTGACAAAGCAAGCCCACGGCAAAAATTTTTCCCATTTACGCCATAATTTTTAACCCTTCCCATTTTTGGGAATTGTCTTTTATTTGGAGACTGAATGATGAAAAAAACTGTTTCATTGATTGCGTGTTTATTCGCACTTTCGGCATGTAATGCGGTTTCCACTCAATCTACTACTACCAATACTTCGCAAAAAAGTGTGGCGGTAGCAAAGGTTGTGGAAGTACATAACAAAAAAGAACTTGACACAATAGTCCAAGAAGAAAAAGTTGTCTTGATATATTTTTATGCAATGTGGGCAGGACCTAGTATGATATTAAAACCTGTAATAGAAGATGCTGCCAAAGAATTGAATGTATCTGTTGCACTCGTGGATGTTGATAAAGCCGAAGATAAATTTTACGAACAATACAATGTTGATAGAGTTCCTGTAACAGGACTCGTTAAAAACCAACAAACAGTTGATGTTTTTATAGGTGTTAAATCCAAAGATGAAGTGGTAAATTTTATTAAACCACATTTGTAAATTTCTGCCCCCTTTCTATGGGGGTTTTAAACTTTATTCTCAATAACACTTACTACAATTTATCTTTCAGGCTGACTGAATATCAACCGCTATTTTTAGGCAGAAATAATGAAAAAAACTAGTTTAATCATATTATTGAGTTCTGTTGTATTATCCGCATGTAGCACAACAACAAACACAAATGAACAACAAGTTGTTTTCCAAACATCTACCACGCCTGTCGAAATAAAGCGTCATCATCACAATATTGATGATTTAATTTTGCAAGCGGAAACAAACAGCACGGGCAAAGTGCGTGATATTTTGCATACCACGCGGCAAATGGCGTTGGTGGAACAAACCATCATTAAAGGCGGTTGTTGGGATTATTTGGACGCGGCTTGGACTCGTGCGGGCGTGCCACGCCAAAATCGGCAAACAATCTTCAAAAGCACAAAATCAGGACCTTATGCGAACACAAATCAATTACAAGCAGGCGACTGGTTGTATTATGTGAATTACAGTTACAATAATATTGAACATAGCGGTATGTTTATCGCTTGGCTTGATGAAGATGAAAAATTAGGCATTACTTTAAGTTATGCTGGCGAATCAAGACAAGAACCAGCACGCTATAAAGTTTATGATTTGTCAGGTGTTTATCACATTATGCGTGCCAAATAGTAAGCGTGTTATGTATAACAAATTGCACGCCTTACGCATATGCTTGTTTTTGTGGAATAAAATCTTTTCAGGCAGCCTGAAAGCCTTCGCCCAACGCTTTACGGCGTTTTTGTTTGTCGTCAGTATTTGCTTTAAGAGTACTCTTAAAGGCTTGCTTGACAAAGCAAGCCCTTGCGAATTTTTTCAATCAACACAAAAAGGAAAAAACAATGAAAATCAAACCATTTATTTTGTGTGCCATTTTATCCATTGTGATGACACCTTCGATTGCAAAAGACAAGCCCAATCTCGCAGAAGACATGCCCTATCTCTATCAGTCCCTAGGTCCATGTTTTCGAGCCTCTCTAAACGATGATTACAAAGAGGCAGCTAAATGGTGTAAACAAGAGTGTAATAATGGTAATGCAGAAAGTTGCAATTCTCTGGGCTGGTTGTATAAAAACGGTCAAGGGGTAAAACAAGACTTTTCACAAGCTGTTAAATTGTTTGAGCAAGCCTGTAAAGAAGGTAGTAGTTACGGCTGCACTAATCTTGGTATACAATATGAAAATGGTCAAGGGGTAAAACAAGATTATTCACAAGCTTCGAGAGCATATCTGAGAGGTTGTTCTGGTGGTAATGGAATCGCTTGTTTTAACTATGGCATGTTTCAGTACAAAAGACAAAAGTATTCCAGAGCAGCTGAATGGTGGAGAAAGGCTTGTAATAACGGATATGCAGAAGGTTGCGGCAATCTCGGCTTGTTGTATCGAGACGGTAAAGGAGTGGAACAAGACCATAACCAAGCAATTACATTGTTTCAAAAAGCCTGCGAGAGAGAACACGAAACAAGTTGCCATAACCTAAAACAATTGCAATAAATACAGAAAAAACTGTTCAATAGAACAGTTTTATTATTTTCAGGCTGCCTGAAACAGCATTCGGCAAAAGCCAAAACCCAATCTATTTCAAAAACTTCTGTATGCCCGCCCCTAATTTCAGCACTTTGGACATAATCGCCACAGGCAGTTTAAGAATGTCGTTTGCCCACACTGACAGGGTTTGCACAAAATCGCGAGTTTCTTTAATGCGTTTTTGGGCGTTTTCGTTTTCTAATGCAAATTCAGGACTGGCAATTAAATTATCTAAAAATGCCACTG
>JAFWUA010000098.1 GCA_017518785.1 Neisseriaceae bacterium | reverse complement strand
TTTTGAGCAAAGAAAAAATATTTACAAAACAATAAATTACATTCTTCGTTTCACTGTGTAAAATTCAAAATGACGGGTTTTGCAGGGGTCTCTAAAAAGATTCTTCACAGACCCTCCGTTTTGTTCCTGGCGACAAGTCGGTTCAGAATGATTAATGAGGAAAAAGTTGGTTTGCCAAGATTTTAGTCTGCCGGAAAAGTTTTTTATATTGCACTTAAACCAGGAAGATGTACAAAACTTCTTTCACGTACAATTTGACAGAATTTTAATAGATAACTAATAGAAGCATCTTCGTTACGAATAGCGGCGTATAATTCACTGCGTAATCCATCTTCAATTGGTCTTGCTACTACATATCCTTTTTCTAAATATGGTAATACTGCCCAATATGGTAATGCTGCAATTCCTCTGCGACTTGCTACCAATTGGATAATTGCGATTGTTAATTCACTGGTTCTGCGTTTGGGGTGGATATTGGCAGGCAATAGAACTTTACGCATTAAATCTAACATATCATCTGGTACAGGATAGGTGATTAGTGTTTCTTCTGCAAAATCTTGGGCACACCATTTTTCTTTGTTTGACAATGGGTGATTTGTTGCTGATATACCAACTACTTCGTATGAAAATAGCGGTTCAAATAAGATACCAGATTGAATTTCTGTTTTAGATACAATTGCACAATCAGCACGATTGGTTAGCAATAAACCCACAGGGTCTGCTTGAAAACCTGAAACTAAATCTAATTCAACCTGTGGCCATTGGGTGCGAAAAATATCCATCGCCGGCATTAACCAGTCAAAACAAGTATGACATTCCACTGCAATACGTAATTCGCCGCTTCCGCCTTCGGTTAATTGTGCAATATCGCGTTCTGCTGCATCTACTTGGGGAAGAATATCGCTTGCTAATTTAAGTAGTCTTTCGCCAACGGTGGTGAAATGTAATGGTTGGCTTTTTCGTTCGAATAATGGAGTTGCGAAATATTCTTCCATCAAGCGGATTTGATGGGAAAGTGCAGATTGTGTTAGATGTAATCGTTTTGCGGCAGTTGATACGCTTCCTGCATTTTTGAGTGCTAATAAGGTACGTAAATGTCGCAATTCGAGTGGTGAAGGCATTTATGGATTCCAAAGTTTATAAAAGGTGCTTTGTCGTCTAATCTATAAGCCGGGTTTTGTCAAGGACAGTCATTCATCTACATGTGCTGTTACCAACACATTTTAGCGACCTACCCAAACACGATACGAGCAGCATCATGGTGTTCTATTTGGTCTTGCTCCCAATGGGGTTTAGCGTGCCATAAGTGTTACCACTTATGCGGTGTGCTCTTACCACGCCTTTTCACCCTTACCTTTCGGCGGTTTATTTTCTGTGCCACTTTCCGTCATCTTACGATGCCCGGTCGTTAACCGGCATTGTGCTCTATGGAGCCCGGACTTTCCTCCCCATGTTTTTCAACATGCAGCGACTGCCTAATCAGGCGACAAAGCTATTTGCAAGTCTATCATATCTTATGTTTTTTTATCATCAATTTAATCAACTGTTTTTGGCCAGTTGGAATCATCTACTTTGGGATATTGCAAATTTAATTGTTGAAGATGTGAAATCAAAATTTTCATTACAATAACATTGCGAGATGATTTAGAGTCTGCCGGAACGATATACCAAGGAGCATTAGGATTGGCAGTGGCTCGAATTACGGTTTGATATTGTTCTTGAAAACTATCCCATAGTTTACGGTCGGTTAGGTCGGATAGGTTGAATTTCCAGTGTTTGTGAGTATTATCCAAGCGTTTTTGTAGGCGATAACGTTGTTCATCTTTGGAGATGTGTAAAAACATTTTGATGATAAGAATGTTGTTTTCGGTGAGCATTCTTTCAAAGTCGTTGATTTGTCGCAAGCGTAATTGTAGTTCTTTGTCATCAATCCAACCGCGTACATGGGTGATTAATACGTCTTCATAATGGCTACGGTTGAAAATGGCAATTTCTCCACGACGTGGCACAGCTTGATGAATACGCCATAGATAGTCGTGAGCAAGTTCATCTTCGGTAGGTGATTTGAAAGAGTGCACTTTTAATCCTAATGGATTAGCATCGTGAAAAACATGGCGTATCGTACCATCTTTGCCAGAAGTATCCATTCCTTGCAGAATTATTAATAAGCCGAAACGTTTATCAGCACAGAATAATTCTTGCAGTTTAGCTAATTGAGGGGCGTGTTCGTGTAACCATTGTTCGCGTTCATTACGGCTTTCCGGCAGACCTTGTTTACCCAAAGAGTCGCAAGTTTTAATATCGAAATTTTTATCGGTTAAATACAGTTTAATGTTATCCATATTAAATTGTTGCCCCACGTTTTGTTTATATAGTCAAAATATTGCAAAAGTATAATTTGTTTAGCATTGTTAGTGTTTGCGGTGTTTTTTAATCTTTTTTGACTACATAATTTTAATCTTTATGTTGCAGTTTGTGAAAAAATGTACAATACGTTTAATTTTATAAATATTTTGTAAAAAGGCAAACCAATATAAATGAGCAAAAATATAGTAATTTTAATCTCCGGACGAGGTAGCAATATGCAGGCAATTGTTGAAGCTAATATTGACAATGCCAATATTGCAGCAGTTATAAGTAATCGTGCTGATGCAGCAGGTTTAGCTTGGGCAAGTAGTCGTGGCATAAATACTTTATCGCTTAATCATCGCGATTTTGATAGTCGTGAAAGTTTTGATTTAGCGATGATTGAGAAAATAGATGCTTTTGCTCCTGATTTGGTGGTATTAGCTGGATTTATGCGGATTTTGACTTCACAGTTTTGTCGTCATTATCAAGGTCGTCTTTTGAATATTCACCCATCACTTTTGCCTTCTTTTACTGGTTTGCATACTCATGAACGTGCCATTGAAATGGGTTGTAAATTGGCAGGTTGCACCGTACATTTTGTAACCGAAGAATTGGATAATGGTCCAATCGTTGCACAAGCTGCTGTGCCGGTGTTGCCAACTGATACACCTGATACATTAGCTAATAGAGTATTAGCTTGCGAACATAAAATTTATCCACAAGCGGTGGCAGATTTTGTTTCCGGCAGACTTTTTTTATCTGATGGCAAGGTTAATAATATTCGCCGGAATCGTGATGATGAATTTTTATTAGGGCAGGGCTGATGAGTAAGAAAGAATTGCAAGTATGTATAATTGCGATTGCTTTATCTTTATTGGTACATATTTTGATTCCCATATTGGGATTATCGCCACGCACTCGTAGCTTTGAAAAGCAAAACAATTTAACTGTTACCATGCAATCATTTTCATTAAATGATAATGCTAATAGTCTGCCGGAAAGCCCTAAACCAATTGAAAAACCTGTTGAAAAACAGCTTGAAAAGCCTGTTGAAAAAACAATTGAAAAACCTAAAAAATCAATTCCGGCAGACTCTAAACCTATTCCACAAGTTGTTGAAGAAGAAAAAAAACAAGAAAATACTCAATCACAAGAATTGGACATGGAAGATGGTAGCCCAAATGACGTTAATCAGGAAGCTTTGGAAATATTGAAAAATCAAGATGAAAAACAAAATCAATATGCACAAGAGATAAGCGATACACCCCAAACTATACCTGATGAAAAACCGATTGTTGCAAAAAAAGATAGTGATGTAATTGCACCTAATCAAGAATCACGTCCGCTTTTTCCACATGATGCAAAATTACGGTATGAAGGACCGTATAGCATAACTGGCGATATGGAGTTTCATCGTGATAAGGATAGTTATCGGATTGATGCGACTTTTAATGTACCTTTCAATAAGATGAAGTTTCATTCGGAAGGTAAAATTCAAGGCAATAGATTGATTCCCTTGCTATATACCGATACGCGTAAAAATAAAATCTACGCATCGGCTGAATTTGATTATGAAAAAGGAGAGATTATCTATGGCAAAGGAGAACGCAATCAAATTCACAAATTAGATGGAGTGGAAGCACATGATTTTTTCTCATGGGCATGGCAAACAGCTATTGATGGAAAAATTGGAAGAGAATTATATTTGACCAGTGGTAAGAAAATTTATCGTCAAGACAAAGTGGAAGATGTTGAATTAGAAGAGATTCTTTATGATACCGGCGAGGGTAAATTACGGATTGTTACTCAATACATTGACCGTAAAAATAAGGACGAAAGCTTAAAAGATACTATAAACTACGGTTTTGCCAAAGATTTTGCTCAAATACCTGCCTTGATTATGATGAATATCGATGGCAAAGATTATGAAATGCACGTGATTGGAATTAATTTAGATGGGCATAATTATTGGCAAGCTAAACGGCAAGTGCGTAGAAATAATGAACGATAAATAATTTTTCCGGCAGACTTTTTTATGAATACAAATATGAAAAAAATCATACAATTATCTTTTTTAGTAAGCATTATGGCACTGTGCAATGCTTGTCGTCCTAATCAAAATGTTTCTTCAAATCAAACTGATGAATATCTTGCAGCAGAGGCAGTTATTGTAGATAAAACTAACGAAAAAAAAGATGATAAACCAGAAGATGCCTTTGGTGTGGCATCGATTTATGCCGATGATAAACGTTCTAATCTACAAATTCGCCAAGTAACATTTCAAAAAATTGAAGATGATATGGTGAAAATTGCCAAAATAGTCAATGAGGAAGAAAAATACAATCCAGATGAGTTTGTTGATTTGATAGTTGAACTTTTTTCCGATGCACATGAGCCGTTTCACTATTTTGAAGCCGATATGCCACCAGAAGATAAACGTGGAAATTGTCGCGAAGAAATTTGGACTAATGAAGATGGATTTTTTAATGCAACAGTTGATTTTGCTGAAAAAACTTCCGCATTGTTAGAAGCCGCTATCACCAATGATTTGCAAAAAATTAAACCAGCATTTGCCGATTTAGAAAAATCTTGCCAATCATGTCATGATTCATTTGTTAAACCGGATTTTAAAATAGATTTTGAAACTCAAAAGCCTAACAATAATTAGCTTATGGAGACTCCTGCAAAACTCGATTTTTTCTATTACTAGTCATTCTGAGCGTAGCGAAGAATCTTTATAAACAATAAGTTAGATTCTTCATTTCACTTCGTGAAATTCAGAATGACGAGTTTTGCAGGGGTCTCTTATGTTTGATAAAATCAGCACCCTAAAAATAAACAATAGTCTGTCGGAAAATTTTTAGACTACACACACAAATGAAAAAATAAAGGAAATAACACAAATGGCATATAGTGACAAGGTCATAGACCATTACGAAAATCCACGCAATGTAGGTTCTTTGGATAAAGACGATCAAAATGTTGGCACAGGCATGGTTGGAGCTCCTGCTTGTGGTGATGTAATGAAATTGCAAATCAAAGTGAATGAACAAGGCATTATTGAAGATGCCAAATTCAAAACATACGGTTGCGGTTCGGCAATTGCCTCTTCAAGCTTGGTTACTGAATGGGTAAAAGGCAAAAGTATAGATGAAGCATTGTCTATCAAAAACAGCGAAATTGCCGAAGAACTTGCATTGCCTCCGGTAAAAATTCACTGTTCAGTTTTAGCAGAAGATGCAATTCGTGCTGCTGTGGCAGATTACCGTAAAAAACAAGGCGAATAATTATTAAAAGTCTGCCGGAAAAATCTTATCAATATGAAAAAACCTGAATTACTTCTTCCTGCTGGTGGATTAGAAAGAATGCGTGCTGCATTCGATTTTGGTGCTGATGCGGTGTATGCAGGACAGCCACGTTATTCATTACGTGCTCGTAACAATGAATTTGCTAAATTAGAAGAATTGCAACAGGCAATCGAAGAAGCACATAATCGTGGTAAAAAATTCTTTCTTGCCAGTAATTTATTAGCACATAATGCTAAACTTAAAACCTATTTATCCGACCTATCACCAGTAATAAAGATGAAGCCTGATGCTCTAATCATGGCAGATCCAGGATTAATGATGATGGTGCGGGAAAATTTCCCAGATATTCCAATTCATCTTTCGGTGCAAGCGAACACTACTAATTATTGGAGTGTAGAATTTTGGCAAAAAATGGGAGTTAGCCGGATTATTCTGTCGCGAGAATTGTCATTAGAAGAAATTGCTGAAATTCGCGAACATTGTCCAGATATTGAATTAGAAGTGTTTGTGCATGGTGCTTTGTGTATTGCATATTCCGGCAGATGCTTGTTATCTGGATATTTCAATCATCGCGATCCTAATCAAGGCACTTGTACCAACGCTTGTCGTTGGTCGTATGCTGTGCATGAGACTTGTAGCGATGATGCTGGTGATGTTCAATTATCAGATAGCGGACATATTCGCAATATTCAAGCGGATAAAGTCTATTTATTAGAAGAAGAAAATCGTCCCAATCAATATCTGCCAATTATGGAAGATGAACATGGCACTTATATCATGAATTCCAAAGATTTACGTGCAGTGGAACAAATTGGCAAACTAATTGAAATTGGCGTTGATTCGCTTAAAGTGGAAGGACGGACTAAATCACTTTATTACGTGGCACGTACTGCCCAAACTTATCGCCGTGCGATTGATGATGCACTTTCCGGCAGACCTTTTAATCCAGAATTATTAAGAGATTTAGAAGGCCTTGCCAATCGTGGTTATACACCAGGTTTTTTGGAAAGACACCGCACTCAAGATTATCAAAATTATTTAGATGGACATTCAATTTCACGCCGAAGCCAGTTTGTAGGACAAATTACCAAAGTTTTTGATGATGGTTGGGCAGTGGTTGATGTGAAAAATCGTTTTGCGATTGGTGATACTTTGGAAATTATTCACCCATCTGGCAATAACTTATATCAAATATCGCAAATTAGACGCAATGGTGAAGATATTGATGTGGCAAATGGTAATGGTATAATCGTGCAAATTCCCAATATGCACGGCAAAAACAAAGCATTATTAGCAAAAATTTTGCCATAATTGTTTTACATATAAAGTCTGAAACCTTTGCAAAATTCGTCATTCGTAAATTTGTAGTAGGAAAATGAAGAATCTAATTGTTTGTTAAATAAAAAGATTATTCACTAATGTTTAAAAAATGACGAATAAGAAAAAAGTGGATTTTGCAAAGGTTTCAGTCTGCCGGAAAAAATATTGATATAATTTCGCGGATTATGTTAAACCTAAATTTTAAAGGAATATATATGTCAATAAATAACCCATACGAAGCACCACAAAGTAGCTTATCGAATTATAACAACGATTGCGAGCCAATTTTTAATCCGTTTGCGGCAAGTTGTTTTGCTATTCTATTTAGTACCCCATTTGCCTGCATTTTACATGCAATGAATTGGAAAAAACTTGGTAATGAAGAAATGGCAAAAGCCAACTGGATTGCATGTATTGCAATTATTGTTATCAGCTTTATTCTTATAGCATTGGCATCAAATATTGTTATTAACCTATTTAGTATAGCTTCTTTACTTGTCTGGTATTTCTTGTTAGGTAGCAAACAACAGAAATTTGTTAAAGAAAACTATGGTAACGATTATCCAAGACGTAATATCTGGATGGCTGCATTAGCAGGTTTGGGATTTGTAAGTTTATACGTTATATTACTTACCATAGTTATGGTAGCCTTTGGTAATGTACCAATTGAAACTGTACCTGTTGAGTAATTTTCAAATTAATCAATATATTAAGTCTGCCGGAAAATATTTAATTATCTTTCCGGCAGACTTTTTGTTTTTTGTAACTTTGTTTTAATAACTATTTAAAACAATTAAGAAAAACATTATTCATTAGATAATAATGAGCACACTATTGCACTTCTCTTACCCGAACGACAAAATGCCAAAGCTGGTAATTCACTTTCTTGCAAAATATGGGCAAATAACAAAGCTGTGTCATGCGTAATGGCAGATACGCTTGCAATTGGTTGATGATAGGTATGTTTAATACCTGCGGCACGAATTTTTGCGGCTAAATCGGCAAATTTTGGTTGTCCAATATCTTCATCGTCCAAACGATGACAAATAACCGTTTTAATTCCTAAACGCAATAAATCGGCAATATCGTTTTCATAAATTTGTCCGCTGACATATAGTTGTTCGTTAATTTTGGTGAAATTCATTTTTATCCTTGCGATTTATTAAATTTAATTAGTGTCGACAATAACTATTAGAAATTTCTGTAAAACCTAACTTTTCATGATTTGAAACCTTTGCAAAACAAAGTTTTTCCACATTCGTTAAAGGTTAGTGAAGAATCTTTTTATTTAACAAAGAATCATATTTTTTACTTTCCTATGGAAAGTTCAGAATGACAAGTTTTGCAAATGTTTTAGTCTGCCGGAAAAATATTTTAATCTTTATTTTTTCTTAAAAATCAAATCCCATACACCATGACCTAATCGCTTGCCACGTGCTTCAAATTTTGTTTCAGGACGATAATCAGGACGAAGTGCGTAATCTTGTGCCGTGTTGATAAGTTTTGGACAAGAATTTAATACTTCTAACATTTGTATTGCATATTCTTCCCAATCAGTTGCTAAATGGATATAAGCATTATCACGCAATTTTGGTAAGATTTTTTCAATAAAAGGAGCTTGAATTAAACGGCGTTTATGATGACGCTTTTTATGCCATGGGTCAGGAAAAAATATATGAATACCTGATAGTGAATTATCCGCAATCATGTTGTCAATTACTTCCACTGCATCATGACGCATAACGCGAATATTTGTTAATTGATTTTCTTCAATTAATTTTAGTAAATTACCAACACCTGGTGAATGCACATCAATGGCTAAAAAATCGTTTTCCGGCAGACTTTGGGCAATTTGTGCGGTAGCTTGTCCCATGCCAAAACCGATTTCTAAAATTTTATCTGCTTCTCGTCCAAATATTTGGTTTAAGTCTATGATTTGTGGTTGGTATTCAATTCCCCAAGTTGGAAATAGGTTTTGAATAGCACGCTCTTGGGCATTTGATAAATGTCCCTGACGTAATACAAAACTACGTATGCCACGCAAGTGGCTGACTTCATTAGAATTATTATTTTGATTCATAATATTATTTCGATATATCGTCCAAAGAAATAAATTCGCTTGCAGGTAAATCATCTAATTGCAATGATATGCTTTGATCTTGATTTACATCTACGATTTGACTTTGTTGCCATTGTCCATTATCCAAACACATATAGCGGATATGATATTTTCCGGCAGACAGTGATGAAAAAGAAAAGTTTGAACTTGCTGGTAAAAATGCGGTTTGCAAAGCACCTTGTCCCATCTGCATCGTATCGTAAAGTTGAATAAAAGCGGCAGATTTTGGGTTTAGATTACGTACCATTAGTTTTAAATCACCGGTTTTATTCAGAATAGGATAACCTGGAATATTACTTGCACTTATTGGCCAATCAACACCGTTAGGTGCAGTTTCATAAACTGTGTATAGGGTGTTATCTTTATTTTCCGGCAGACTTATGCGTCCAATTATCCAGAAAATTAAACTTCCTAATGCCAAAATTGCAACTAAAACAATTGCTGCAAGATACAATTTATTTTTATGTAATGAAAAAATATTTCCTTCAAAAGCATTAGCTTCGGGGATAACTCCATACATTACCGGAATTTGAGTTAAGTTTTCTGAATTTTTTTGTAGAGCAATCCAGCGGTCGTGTTCACGTCTTCTATCGGGATCTGATAAAACCTGATAAGCACGATTGATTAATTGCATCACACGTACAGCATCTGGGTGTTTATTGTAATCTGGGTGATATTTTTTTGATAAACGTAAATAAGCTGTGCGAATCTGTTTATCAGTCGCATGAGGCGATACTTTGAGATTATCGTAGTGTGTGTGAATTTTCTTCATTGTTTGAAAAATGTCTTTTTATGGTATTTTTATAATGGACCTTCGTAAATCCAACGGCTTTTATAAGCACCGAACACCGCATTAGGATATTGTGGCTGACCTGTGCTACCGTTATAGCGACCTAATGCACGATACAAATCTCCATTTTCCATATTTAAATAATGACGCAAAATCGTGCAGCCATAGCGTAAATTGGTGCGAATATCAAATAAGATATGTTTATCTTGATCAGGTTTGCCAATTGATTTTACCCAAAACGGCATCACTTGCATTAAGCCCATAGCACCAGCAGATGAAATGGCATAACGTCTAAAACCGCTTTCCACTTGAATTAAGCCTAACACTAATTGTGTATCCAAACCGGCACGCACCGATTCATATTGAACATTAATCAATATTCTACGAGCATCGTGTTCAGATAAATGTTTGAATTTTTTTGTTCTTTCCATCATATCGGCTAACCACATTTCGCCATACTCCTTTTTGGAAAAAACCAAATACGGCTTATTAGGGCTATCAATTGAACGACTCATGGCTGTTGCAACATTATCTGCCAAAGTTTCTTCTTTTTGAGCACCTGCCAATAGTAAAGTAGGATAGGTGGCCAACAATCCGGCACCTAATCCTGCCTTGATTAATGAACGTCTTGAAGTAACAATCTGTTGATTATTCATGCTATGCGTCAAATATATCTTTGTGAAAAAACGGTTCATTATAATCAATTAAATACAGATAAATCTACTTATATAGTTGAAATTCTTTCACTATGCCTTATTTTTAACTAATATTCTGATGAATGAGAAACAGCATGGGATTGTACGATACAGCTATTGATAACTATTTAAACGAACAAGGTATTGATAGAAAAATAAAAAATGCCGTTCGCGAGCACGCAAATATTTTGGGAATTTTGTTACAACATGCCGATACAAAGTCGATACTGCCGGAGATTTTGTGGAAAACCAAAGATAGAGATGGTTCTATCTTTGATTTAGGTAATTATTGGCAACAAAATGACGATAATACAAAAATTTTGCAAAATTTATATGCTGTATCTGATACCGTTTTTAGCCAACATAAATGCAGTCATTTATCGCTTTTTGT
This sequence comes from Neisseriaceae bacterium, assembly GCA_017518785.1. GTDB lineage: Bacteria > Pseudomonadota > Gammaproteobacteria > Burkholderiales > Neisseriaceae > RGIG9985. Next base: position 3,195 of record JAFWUA010000098.1, on the reverse strand, counting down.
GGTGCATAACGATATATTGTTACGTCTGATTAGTTTGGGTAGTAAAAATGATGCTGTTTTGAATTTGGGCGAAGATGGTTGGCAGAAACATTTGGCAGCAAGAGTTGCAACTTCGGCATGGTTGAATATTTGTGATGATTGTAGTTTATGGTTGCAAAATAATGACCTTTCCGGCAGTCATTATAATGATGCAAAACGTTTATGGGCATTGCCAATTTGTCGTGATACCGGTGGTGTAGTAGGAGTTTTATACGGTGAAGATGAGCAGGATAAGGCTTGGCAAAGTGATTCAATCGCAGCATGGGTGGGATTATCTATTGTTTTGCCAACTTTATTGGAGAATATTCAAAAAACTCTAAAATAAGTCTGCCGGAAAAATATTAACAAGATAACAAATTGAAATATAAAGATTATGACACACACTTCATTAATTTGTACTGGACATTGTCGCTTGCCTACCGAGTATGGCGAATTTGAAATGCAAGGCTTCGATTGTGGCGATGGTAAAGAGCATATAGTGCTATCGATTGGCGATATTGCTGATGGAAAACCAGTTTTAGTTCGCATTCATTCAGAATGTTTGACTGGTGATGCTTTTCATTCAAAACGTTGTGATTGTGGTGCACAACTGCAAAGTGCTATGCAGATTATTCAAAATGAAAAACGTGGATTGATTATCTACTTACGTCAAGAAGGACGTGGTATTGGTTTATTCAATAAAATCAATGCATATCACTTGCAAGATCAAGGTATGGATACGGTAGAAGCTAATTTGGCATTAGGTTTTCCGGCAGACGCAAGAGATTTCACCATAGCAAGTCAAATTTTAAATCAAATGCAGGTTGCTTCTGTTCGGCTTTTAACCAATAATCCAGATAAAATAGAAACCTTGAAACAAGCGGGTATCAAATCCATAGAGCGAGTTCCTTTATCTGTTGGAATTTGCGAAGATAATCGCAATTACATTGCCACCAAAGCCAATAAAATGGGACATCTTATTGCAGATAATTTTTAACATATTAATATTTAAGGAAATATATGCCAACACTTACCATACTTCCTCACCCACAACTTTGCCCTGATGGACTTGTGTTAAATGATATTGCTACTGGTACTAAAATTTGCGATGCACTGTTGGAAAATAATATAGATATTGACCATGCTTGTGAAAAATCCTGTGCTTGCACTACTTGCCATGTCATTATCAAAGAAGGATTTAATAGCCTTGCACCTGCATCTGATATGGAAGAAGATTTGTTAGATCAAGCATGGGGCTTGCAAGCTACTTCAAGATTAAGTTGCCAAGCGATTGTGGGAGAAGAAGATTTAACTTTGGAAATTCCCAAATACACCATAAATCACGCTCGTGAAAATGGATAAATTATGACAAAATAGTTGATTTTAATGCTATTTTAAAACTTAAAACAATATAAAAAAGACTGCCGGAAAACAATAAGTTAATTATTTCCGGCAGACTTAATATAAATTTTTAACAATAATTATGAAAATTGGCAATTTCAAACTTTCTTCTTTCACAGCATTAGCACCTATGGCAGGAATTTCCGATAATCCCATGCGTAGGATATGCAATCAGTTTGGAGTGGGCTGGACAGTTGGGGAAATGATTTCCGGAAATCCAACTGTACGCCATACACGCAAGACATTGAATCGTATTAATTTTTCTAATGAGCCATCGCCAATTGTGGTTCAAATTGCAGGTAACGATCCTAAACAATTAGCGATTAGTGCAGTTTATCATCAAGAATTAGGTGCAGAAGTTATTGATATTAATATGGGTTGTCCTGCTAAAAAAGTTTGTCGTGCTGATGCTGGTAGTGCATTGATGAAAAATGAGAAATTGGTATCAGAAATTTTGCATAGCGTTGTTAATGCAGTTGATATACCAGTTACCTTAAAAACGCGTTTAGGTTGGGACGATGAACATTTGAATGTATTGAATATTGCTCATATTGCCGAAGATGCAGGGGTGAGTGCAATTGCCATTCATGGACGTAGTCGCACCCAAATGTTTTCCGGCAGTGCTTGTTATGAACTTATTGCTCAAGTTAAACGGGAAACTTCTATGTTTGTATGGGCAAATGGTGATATTGATTGTGCAAGCAAAGCTCAACAAGTATTGGAAAAAACCGGTGCAGATGGAGTCATGATAGGTAGAGCCGCATACGGTAATACTTGGATTTTCCGTGAAATTAATGAGTATCTATCCACAGGAAGTCTGCCGGAAATTACTTTACAAGTAAAAATCGATGCAATTTTGCAACATTTACGCATGATATATGATTTTTACGGCGACACACATGGAGTACGTATTGCCCGCAAACATATAATCAAATACCTTGCGAATATAAATATGCAAATTAACAATAATTTTCTACAAAAAATCAAAGAAATAGAAATTGCCAATGATCAATATGATTTACTTGCTAACTTTTTGCATAATGCAACTAACTTAAAATGAGGTACAATAACTGACAGATTTCGTTTCAAATTTATAAAAACTTCAATGCTACAACTTGGGAGATTTATAAACGTGAAAGTTTCAGTAGCACGATTAATTGAAAGTCAATGTAAAGGTTTAAAATCAATGGATTCATCGCATAGTTTATCTGCTTTGGATACCTGTTTAGAAAAAGAATTAAACAAGTATTTCAAAGAGTTAGATAAAGAAAAAGTTGGTAATGTCTATGATATGGTGTTGGGATTGGTAGAAAAAAAACTGATAAACATCGTGTTAGATTACTGTAACAACAATTATTCTAAAACAGCAAAATTATTAGGTATCAATCGCAATACTTTGCGTAAAAAAATGCAACAACATAATTTACTATTTAAAAAATAAGGATTTTTTACTATGGCACAAACCATAAATCGAGCGTTAATCAGCGTTTCCGACAAAACAGGCATTGTGGATTTTGCAAGAGAACTCACGCAAATGGGGGTTGAAGTGTTATCCACAGGCGGCACGGCAAGAATGTTGATGGAAGAAAAAATCGGCGTGATTGAAGTGGCTGATTACACGGGCTTTCCAGAAATGTTGGACGGTCGTGTCAAAACTCTGCACCCGAAAATTCACGGCGGCATTTTGGGGCGGCGTGATAATCTTGACGACATCGCCAAAATGCAGGAACACGGCATTGACGGCATTGATTTGGTTTGTGTCAATCTTTATCCCTT
>JAFWUA010000097.1 GCA_017518785.1 Neisseriaceae bacterium | reverse complement strand
TTGATGCTAATCGTTTGGCTGGTGATAGTAAAAAATATAACATGATAATGGTTTTTAATTTTGCGTTCACATGAAAAGCAATGGTTTTAGTGCAACAAAAAGGTTTCGGTAAGAAAAACCGAAACCTTTTTAACAATATTCGCTACTTTGAGCTACTCGTAAAATTATTGAGAAACTCTTTCAACAACACGTTTGTTCATACGAACATCAACGCGACGATCAGGTTCGATACAAGCAATTAAAGCAGTACGGCGTTTTGCTTTGTTTTTGATGCTGCTAACTTCAGCTTCGCATTGTGCTTGCATTTGTTGTTGAGATTCGCCATAGCCAACCACGTTTGCAATTTTGCCCGCATCAACACCTTGTGATACTAAATAATCAGCAACAGTTTTTGCACGTTTTTCAGACAATTTTTGGTTATAAGCATCTGAACCCATAAAGTCGGTGTGACCTTCTACGCTCAATGCAGTAACGTCAGGAGCAGAAGCTTCTTGTGCGATTTGATTTAAAGTTTCGCGTGCTTCTGGACGCAAGGTAGATTTGTCGAAACCGAACAAAAAGTTTGCCTGCAATTTGTGTACTGTTTCTTTATCAACATAGGTAACGTCTGGTACAGGGGCATCTGGAGCCTTGTCGCCACACTCTACCAAACCATTTGCATCTTTATTTAAGAAGCTATTTTGCCAGCATTCACCGTAACTATTGCGAACAACTTCGCGAGACTGTTCACTGATGGTATAGCCGTCTTTTTCGTGTGCCATTGCACCGGTAGATGCGACTAATGCAACAATCAGTGCGGTCAGTTTAAGCTGTTTGGTCATTGTTATTCCCTCATCAAAAATTTACAAACTTGTACCGAAATTCTGTCTCGGACAAGCATCATCTAAACGCAGACCGCACCAAAAAAGTGCGGTTGTGAACATTTCAGGTATCTACTATAAAAAGACAATAGCAATATGTCAATATTTTTATGTGAAAATCTCTCAATGTTGTGGGGGGTATTGTTGCTCATTATAGGTGCAATCGTCTGCATAATAATTTGATATTTTTTATATAAAAAATGTTGAAATATTTTGTTTAATAGTTTGATTTATATTGTGTTTATTGTGTGTGTTTCGACTTTTTATTTAATGAAATTTACCCAGTTAAGAATTGTTCTATCATATTGTTAGTGATATTAGTTAAGCAGTGTTGTACAGTAACAACATAACGCTTTTAGTGTTTGTTTTTATTTATGTTATTTATACATGGTGATTTCGATTTAAGTGCGTTTTAGGACTCCGACCAATAGGCTACGAATAAACCTCACTACGCCATAAATGACGTGGAATCATTGTTTTTTTAAGACTCTTCATCATGTCATAGTATGCTGTGAAAACGTGTAGTTTGAATGTGGTTGTTTATAAATGAAAGGGGTAATACTTAATCTTTGTTTATCCCATATCATGTGAATAGTGTGAGAAACCATCACTTACCATCTGTTTAACTATTTGTTTACCTCTTGGCGAGCGATGGCAAGGTAATGAAACATCGACCAGATGGTGAGTAAGCAGGCGATATACATCATTACGTTACCGATTATGTATAAATTTATGTTCAATAACGGTATGTTTAAAATGAGTAGTGTGGTAATTGCTATCATTTGTACAGCGGTTTTGACTTTGCCAATGTAAGCTACGGCAACGCTACGTCTTTTGCCGGCTTGTGCCATCCATTCGCGTAAGGCAGAGATAGTTATTTCTCTGCCAATAATAATCATTGCAACTATTGGATTGGTTCGTTCCAAATAGATTAATAAAATCAATGCTGCTGCTACCATTAATTTGTCAGCTACGGGGTCTAAAAATGCTCCAAACTCTGATGTTTGTTGCCAACGGCGTGCTAAAAATCCGTCAAACCAGTCTGTTATAGCTGCAACAATAAATATGAATGCTGATAAAAAATTTTGCCACAAAGTTGGGATAGGTAGAAAAAATAATAGAGTAAAGACTGGTATCAAAATGATACGCAGCCAAGTTAATGTCATTGGGAGATTCCAAGTTTTCATATAAAAATTTGCGTTGATAATTGTTTTTATGGTGTAGCAATTATCACCTAAACGCATGAGATTGTCAGTATTTAATGTTGTATATGTTTAAAATCTATAAAGTCTGCCGGAAAGGTTGTTTTCCGGCAGACTTATGTTTTTTTGATTATTGGCAGTTAAATGTAGTGTTTTGGGAAGGTTACTTATTAATTTTGGTCATTCAAATTTTATTAAAGACTAACCAGCGTTGGCTTGTTTAGCAACTGATTGATATTTTAGAAATAACGCATTGATAGCAAGTTTGGCAAAGCGTTTTTGTTGGTGTTGGATTAAATTTTAAGTCTGAAACTTTTGCAATAATTCGTCATTCTGTAAGTTTAACTTTTGAGAAACGAATTATCTCAACTTGTTGTTTTGCAATAAATATTATTTGCTGTCTTTGGGGCTTTGTTCAGAGCATTAGCGTAACCGTTGACCATGAAAATAATGTTTTTTTAAAAGGTTAACTCTGCCGGAAATTGTTATTTTATTTTTATGTTGAATTTATGCATTTGGCATCTATTATTAATAAAATTTATCAACTCGATTATTTTTTATATGATTTTGAATTAAAAGTAATTAATATGCTTGTAAACAGCTTTCCGGCAGACTATTTGAGGCTAAATAATCGAGAGTATTGACAGGTATGATATGGTTGATGAATAGGAATAAATTTTTTGTTTAACCTTTAACAAATGGAGTAAATATCAAATGAAGTTTTTACGTAAGTTATTGTTTTTGTTGTTGTGCGTTAGCACTTTTGCTGTGGCAGAACCATTACAGGTTACTGCAAGTTTTAGTATTTTAGCTGATGTGGCACGTGAGATTGGTGGAGAACGTGTGAATGTAAATGAGATTGTGCGTTCTAATCAGGATATGCATGTTTATCGGATTACTCCACAAGATTTGCGTTTAGTGCGTTCGTCTAAATTGGTTTTGTTAAATGGTCAAGGTTTTGAGCCTGCCGAGTTTGTGCGTTCAATTCAGGCGGCAAAGGTTCCGTTTGTGGAAGCTACGCAAAATATTCATTTAATGGATAACCATGATGAACATGAGCACGAACATGAACATGAACATAATGACAAGCACGAACATAGTCATGGAGATAAAGACCCACATGTATGGCAAGATCCTGTCTTAATGCAAAAATATGCAGAAAATATTGCCAATGCTTTAATCAGTGTAGATTCTGCATCTTCTGATTATTACAAAAAACGTTTGGCTAATTATCAAAAGCAACTCAAAGAGTTAGATGATTGGGCAACGAAAGAAATTAGTGTTATACCAGTGGCTAAACGCAAGGTTTTGACTGCACATGATGCTTTTGGTTATTTGGGGGAACGTTACCAAATTCGTTTTATTGCACCGCAGGGTGTGAGTGAGGATAGCGAACCATCGGCAAAACAAATTGCTAATATCATTCGCCAGGTAAAACAGGAGAATATTCGTGCAGTGTTTATGGAAAATATCAGTAATCCACGCTTAATGCGTCAATTATCGCGTGAGACTGGTGTGGATATATCTGGTAAGTTATATTCTGATGCACTGCCGGAATCAGGCAGTTACATCAAGATGATGCAACATAATATATCGGAATTAGTGAAAGCAATGAAACAATGAGTTCATTGAAAGCCAATTTACGCCGCACTGTGTCAGGGGTTTTATTATTGGATAAAGCTGTTGGCATTTCCAGTAATGGGGCACTACAACAGGTGCGGCGTTTATACAATGCGAATAAGGCAGGTCATACCGGCGTATTAGACCCTTTGGCAAGCGGTTTATTGCCGATTTGTTTTGGTGAGGCAACCAAATTTGCTCAATATTTATTAGATGCAGATAAAGCCTATATTGCAACTTTGAAATTAGGCGAGGCAACCGATACTGCCGATGCCGAAGGTAAAATAATCAAGCATTGTGATTATTTGCCAAGTTATGAGCAATTTCAATCTTCTTGTGAGGCGTTTATAGGTGATATAAAGCAAATTCCTCCCATGTATTCTGCTATCAAATATCAAGGGCGTTCCCTTTATGATTATGCACGTTCTGGCATAGAGATAGAACGTAAGGTGCGTGATGTGCATATTCATAATATTCAAATTGTGTCGTTTAGTCTGCCGGAAGTGGTATTGAAAGTGGAATGTAGCAAGGGTACATATATTCGCACTTTGGCAGAAGATATTGCTAATCACTCTAATACGTGTGCTCATTTAATCGGATTAAGACGCACTAATACTGCTGGATTTGATATTAAAGATGCATATCGCTTTGATGATTTAGCCAAGATTAGCATTAATGATATGGATAAATTGCTGTTGCCACCTGATGTTTTGGTATCGCATCTGCCGGAAATTCATCTTAATTCATCTCAAATTGAATGTTTGCAACGTGGTCAAGTTGTAGATTTATTGGATAATTGTGATATAATCGAAAACCCTCGCGTTTATAGCGAGGAGGGACGCTTTATCGGATTAGGTAAGTTAGATGGGAATCGTCTACGAGCTTTACGTCTGATGGCGTATGGGAGTCGGTGAGGGAATCTAATCTCTACCGAACTTGTCGTTTTATTATTACATGGAGTTTATTAGTCATGGCATTAACTGTCGAACAAAAAGCACAAATTATTAAGGATTTTCAACGCAAAGAGGGCGATACTGGTTCAAGTGAAGTTCAAGTTGCATTGCTTACTTTCCGTATCAACGATTTGACCGAACATTTCCGCACTCATAAGAAAGACCATCATAGTCGCCGCGGTTTGTTGCATTTGGTTAGTCAACGTCGCCGTTTATTAACTTATTTGCGTCGTACAAGTCCTGATACATATAGTAATTTGATTGCACGTTTAGGATTGCGTAAATAATCAATTTAATAATTCATTCATAGTTAGTAGTATCTCCTGTTTTGTGCCACCATCAATTGACGGTGGCTCTTTTTTAGATTGAAATCTTTGCAAAACTCGTCATTCTTCATTTTCCGCAGGAAAATTAAGAATCTAATTAATTATTAAATAAAAAGATTATTCACATATCCTTCGCTTCGTTCAGGGCGACAAGTCGGTTCAGAATGACGAATGAGGAGAAAGTGAGTTTTGCAAAGGTTTCAGATTATGTATAGTTTAAGTCTGCCGGAAAGCATGATATGCTTTCCGAGACTCCTGCAAAACTCGTCATTCTGAATTTCACGAAGTGAAATGAAGAATCTAACTTATTGTTTATAAATATTCTTCGCTACGCTCAAAATGACGAGTAATAGAAAAAATCGAGTTTTGCATGAGTCTCTTTCCGGCAGACTTTGGATATTTGAAAATTTTATCTATATGATGCGTATTGCTTTTTTATTTTTATATTTAATTTCATTTTTTCCAATGCGAGTGATTCATAAAATTGCTCGTGTTATTGGGTTTTTATCGTACTATTTGGCAAAAAGAAGAAGAAGGATTGGTGAGGTTAATCTATCACTTTGTTTTCCTGAAAAAACATTTGAAGAACGGACGCAGATTTTGAAACAACATTTTTTTCATATGGCAGCGATGTTGTTAGAATTTGGGGTAGGTTGGTATGCGTCTGATAAAAGATTGTATGAGCAAACAGATTACATCAATAAGCATTATTTAGATGAGGCAATTGCCAGTGGTAAAAAGGTGATTTTGCTTTATCCTCATTTTTGTGCATTAGAAATGGGGGTGGCAAAGATTAATCAAGATGTTCCTTTGATTAGCATTTATTCTCATCAAAAAAACAAAGTCATGGATAAGCAAATTTTAAAAGGTAGACATCGCTATAACAATGTGTTTTTATTAGGACGTACTGACGGTTTACTGACCATTATTCGTGCGATTAAAAAACGAGATATGGTGTTTTTATATTTGCCAGATCAAGATTTTGGTGAGAAGGATTCTGTTTTTGTACCATTTTTTGGTATTCAAACTGCAACCACTGACGGTTTATCGAGAATTGCTAAATTAACAGATGCAATTGTAGTTCCAGCAGTGCCTAATCGTTTGCCCAATGGACGTTTTGAAGTAACTTTTTATCCTGCATGGGAAAATTTCCCAAGTGAAGATCATATTGAAGATACAAAACGAATGAACACTTTTATTGAAGATAGGATTCGTGAATTGCCTGAACAATATTATTGGTTACATAAACGTTTTAAAACTCGTCCTGATGGTGAAAAATCGTTTTATTAAAAAATATATTAAAAGCTTTCCGGCAGACTTATTAAAAATAATTAATAGTCTGAAACCTTGGCAAAACTCACTTTCTCCTCATTCGTCATCTTGAGTGTAAGCGAAGAATCTTTTATAAAAACAAAAAGTTAAGATTATTTGTTTTCCTGCTACAAATTTACGAATGACGAGTTTGGCAAAGGTTTCAGTCTGCCGGAAAGCTTATTTGTAAGCTTTATCGCAAAACCTTAAAATAAACGCTTTTATAGAGACTCCTGCAAAATCCAATTTTTTCATTATTCGTCATTTTGAGTAAAGAAAAAATATTTACAAAACAACAAATTATATTCTTCGTTTCACTGTGTGAAATTCAGAATGATGGTTTTTGCAGGAGTCTCTTATAGTCAATTCATACCAAAATCATCTAACATTGGTACGACTTGCCGTATTATTTATACTGTCGTAGGCAAAGCCGTCTTGGCTTGGAGCTGAATTGGCTATAATAGATTCAAAAAAATATTTCCGGCAGACTCATTCTTGGAATTTAATTATGAATATTAATGACAACGAAATTGCCAAATATAACCAATCTGCACTGCAAGTGTTTCAGGCAGAAGCACAGGCAATTCTTGAATTGGCGGAATCTTTGGACAAACATCAATTTGCATGTGCCATACATAATATCCTGCATTGCAAGGGGCGAGTGGTGGTAACCGGTATGGGAAAATCTGGACATATTGCTGGAAAAATCGCCGCAACTTTGGCATCAACTGGAACGCCTGCTTTTTTTGTTCACCCTGCCGAAGCTGCACATGGTGATTTAGGTATGATACTGCCGGAAGATATAGTATTAGCATTGTCTCATTCTGGTGAAAGTAGTGAATTACTATCAATTTTGCCGGCACTTAAATATAAAGGTGTAAGCCTAATTGCAATTTGCGGACGCAAACAGTCCACTTTGGCACAACAGGCTGATATTTTGTTACATACTGCCGTTCGGCGTGAAGCATGTCCATTGGGTTTAGCACCAACTACCAGTACTACGGTTGTGTTATCTTTGGGCGATGCTTTGGCTGTTGCACTATTAGAAGCACGTGGATTTACTCCTGATGATTTTGCACGTTCTCACCCTGCTGGCAGTTTGGGAAAACGCTTGCTATTGCGAGTGTCAGATATAATGCGTGGTGATGATAAATTACCTCTTATCACTCCTGATACTAAATTGCGTGATGCAATTGTTAAAATGAGTGAAAAGGGCATGGGTATGGTATTAATTGCACAGGATAATCGCTTACTTGGAATTTTTACCGATGGTGATTTGCGGCGATTGTTTCAAAAAGGGGTTGCAGATTTAAGTGAAATATCCATGAGTCAGGTGATGATAAGTAATCCTTTGACCATAACTTCCGACATTTTGGCAGTTGAAGCACTTGATTTTATGGAAAATAAACGGATTCATAGTCTAATAGTGGTTGATGATAAGCAAAATATTCAAGGTGCGGTTAGTATGCACGACCTATTACAGGCAGGAATCGTATGAAAGAAATTCTGACAAAACTTCCAGTTGCCATCAAAATGCTGATATTAGATGTTGATGGAGTTATGACTAATGGCAATATTATGATTTTGCCTAATGGTGAGGAAGTTAAAGTGTTCAATACCCAAGATGGGCATGGTATTAAAATGTTGCAAGAAGCAGGTATTGACGTAGCAATTATTACCGGACGAGATTCTTCTGCATGTGCTTTTCGTGCCAAGCAATTGAAAATTAAATATTATTTCGCAGGAATTGCCGATAAGCTTGAAGCTTTCCGGCAGTTGTTACAACAAAGCAATTTATCGGCAAGGCAATGTGCATATATGGGCGATGATTTACCAGATTTACCGGTGTTAAAACAAGTAGGGTTATCTATTGCACCTCTTAATGCACATGCGAAAGTTTTGGGGGAAGTTGATTATGTTACCCGACACGCCGGTGGTGAAGGTGCCGTGCGTGAAGTGTGTGATTGCTTAATTGAAGTGTTTAATAGTGAACTTTTGGATAAGGCGTATATGGCATGAAGCGTTTTTCTGTTTCCCTGTTATTTCCATTGACCTTATCTCTTTTATTGGGTGCTACCAGTTTTTGGCTTAATCGTGCTACAAATTTAACCATAGAAACGGTTAAATTAGACCTAAACAAGCCTCAATATGTTTTGCATAATATTCATCTGCAACGTTTTGATGAGCAGGGAAGATTGAAAAACAATCTTTCTGCCGAAAAAGCATGGCAGATGCCCAATAATCCTCAAATCTTTTTTAGCAAACCGAAATTGAGTGTTAGTGAGAATGATAAACCACTGTATAATCTTTCAGCAGTAAGTGCAGTTTATAATCCAAGTAATAAACAGGCAGATTTGCACGATGATGTGCAGGCGGTGAAATACGATGAACAAGGAAAAATTTTGGCACAAACCTATGCACCTTATTTACACATCGATGAAATAGATGGCACGGCAGATACTTTATCACGCCTATTTGAACAAAATACTAATGGTAAAAATAGAATTAAAACGGTTATTTATGATACGCAACAAATTAAAAAATAAAATCTTTTTCTATTTAATCTGCTGTTTGAGTTTTACTGTAACAATGGCAGCCGAAGCTGATCGTCTGTTGCCTGTTGAAATTGAATCAGACACTGCATCTTTTGCTAAAAGTAATCGTCATACCGAGTTTTCCGGCAGTGTTATGGTTACACAAGGTAGTTTGAAAATTTCTGCGGATAAAGTGGTAGCCGAAAGATACGATGACGGCACTCAATTTATCACAGCTACCGGCAAGCCAGTGCGTTTTCAGCAAAATTTAGATGACCTAAAAGAAGATGGTACTCCCCAAGTTATCAAGGGACATGCCGAAAAGGTAACTTTTGACCATGCCCAAAATACCATTGTAATGAGTGGTAATGCCTTTATCGACCGTGAAGGGGATACGGTTAGCGGTGCGACTATTCGTTACAATACTAAAACATCGGTTTATTCTGTTAATAGTGATGGTAAAGGCAAAAAACGCGTAAGTGTGATATTGCAGCCGTCCACAGTTAATGGCTCTTCAAGGAAAAATCCATGATAGTTGATACTTCTCAAAAATTAACTGTGGAACATTTGCGTAAAAGTTTTAAAAAACGTGAAGTAGTACGCGATGTATCAATTAACGTGGAAAGTGGCGAAGTAGTAGGATTATTGGGACCTAATGGTGCTGGTAAAACCACTTGTTTTTATATGGTAGTAGGTTTGTTAGCTGCGGACGCTGGCAGTATTCATATTAATAATCAAGATATTACTGGTAAGCCAATTCATAAACGTGCTCGTATGGGATTAAGTTATCTACCCCAAGAAGCATCTATTTTTCGCAATATGGATGTGGCAGATAATATCCGTGCAATTTTGCAATTACATTGCAATAGTGCTGATGAGGTTGAAAAAGAGTTGCAATCTTTATTATCGGAATTGCGGATTGAGCATTTATATTCAACTGCTGCAATGGCACTATCAGGAGGGGAGAGAAGACGTGTAGAAATTGCACGTTCTCTGGCAACTCACCCCAAATTTATTCTTTTAGATGAACCATTTGCCGGAGTCGATCCAATTGCGGTGATTGATATTCAAAAGATAATTTTATTCTTGAAAGAGAGAAAAATTGGAGTGTTAATTACCGATCATAATGTCAGAGAGACCTTACGTATTTGTGATCATGCATATATTATCAGTGATGGTAAAGTATTGGCATCTGGTTCTCCGAATGAATTGGTAAATAATGAGGAGGTAAGAAGAGTTTATTTAGGGGAGCATTTTAATTTTTAATTCCGGCAGACTTTTTTAATAGAAGTTATGCTTTGCATAAGTTGATAATTATTATGGAACTGAAAAAGAATTTAACCCAGACGCAGTCTCTTAAATTAATGTCGCAATTGCAACAGAGTATGCACTTATTGCAATTGTCATCTAATGAGTTAGATTCGTTAGTTGATGATGAAATTCAAAGAAATCCCTTATTAGAAAAAGTTGATACCTCTTTTGATGAAAGATTTTCATTTGATGCTAATCGCAATGTTTATGCACGTCAGTTTCGTGATGACCCTACCGATGATGCAGTGGCTGGGATTGTATATGAACCTGATTTTTACCAGAATTTGCATAATCAAGTTTGTGAATGTTGTAAAGATGAGAGACAAGCTGAATTATTGCATATTTTGATTGAATCGCTTGATGATAAAGGATACTTAAAATATTCCATTGATGATATTGTTGAAGAATATCCATTGCATTGGCGTTTAGAGAAAAAAGAATTAGAAAATGCTCTTGATTTACTTCAACAATTTGATCCTCCGGGCATAGGAGCACGGACTCTGCCGGAAAGCTTATTATTACAATTAAAACGGCATTATCTTCCGCAAGAAGTTGCAATTTGTGCAACTGAAATCATTAAAAATCATTTGGACTTATTATCGCGTGTAAATGTTGAGAGTAGTTTACAAAAGGTTGTTCGTTATAATTTAAACGTGATAGGGAAAGCACTTCGTTTTATTCGAACCCTAAAACCTTACCCATGTTCTGGTTTGGGTGGGGCAAATGATACAGTTTATGTACGTCCTGATGTGCGAGTTTATAAGAGAGATAGGCATTGGTTTGTACAATCAGAACCTCATTTGCGTCCGCATGTGGTGATTAATAATACATACGAGCAAGCCGTATCATTGGATACTAATACGGTCTGGAAGCAAAAATTGGCAGATGCTAAAAACTTTATCCATAATTTGCAATGGCGTGAAAATACCATTTTGCGAGTATCACGTTTTATTGTGGAAAAACAGCAAGATTTTTTTGAATTTGGCAATTCAGCTTTGGTGCCATTAAAACTGTCCGATGTGGCAGATGAATTGGAAATCAGTATTAGCACTATTTCGCGGAGTACTTCGCAAAAGTATATGATTTGCCCACAAGGCTTGTTTGAATTGAAATACTTTTTTTCTACCAATGTCGGTAGCAATGATGAAAATGAAGATGGCATGAGTAATAAAGCTGTCAAAGAACATATTGCCGAATGGATTGCCGGTGAGAATAAGGATAAACCTCTATCAGATGACGATATCAAAGATAAATTAGCTCTTGTTGGAATTAAGATTGCACGACGTACCATCGCTAAATATCGTGAAGCTTTGGGTATCCCATCTATTCATCATAGACGCAAGAATTATGAATCTTCTAAATAATATGATTTTCTAAATAATAAAGTCTGCCGGAAAGTTGTTTTAAATATGTTTCCGGCAGACTTTATGAGATTTTTACAAAACGGGCTTATTTGTTATTATTTCAGGTAGCCTTAAATTGCTTATGAACCTTGTCGTTACAACGCCTTGAGGCGTTGGTAAATTGCTTTGCAATTTACTGGATTACCACGCCTTGACTTGTCGTCAAGGCTCGTAATGACACAGAATTTTGTCAGGCTGCCTGAAAGTTGATTAGAAAGGATAGAGTGATGAAAAAATCACATATTGCTATTGCATTGTTTTGTTTAATTTTTCTGTTTTTTTTCATATTAGAAATGGAATCGCCCGAGTTTCAACCCGCACTTGATGAATATGGGACTTGTTTGGATAATTATATTGCTAACTCGCCACTTCCACGCTCGAAAACGCCAGTAAGTGGCAGTCATTATCATCAGTTCGTTAGATACGCAGATGTAGTATGTCAATCCGAAATGCAGAAACTTCATAAAGTGTCTAATTATCGTAGTCGTAAAAAAATAGCCAAACTTTTGAACGAAAAGTGGGATAAAGTAGAATCAAATATTCAAATTATATGGGACAAATGTTGGTTGTGAGTAGTAGCAATTTGTCATACCATAATTTTCAGGCAGCCTGAAAGGATAAAAACAATGAAATTAACGATTGCATTATTATTATGCTTGTGCGGTTTAACGGCGTGCGGTAAATCTGAATTAGATATGGCGTATGATGAATTAGGGGCGTGTTTGGATAAGGTTATTGCAGATACGCCTACGCCCAAAAATGCCGATGATATGAAAAAATTATTTGAAAAAGAAAAAGCGTATTGTATTGATAAAGCAGAAAAAAATGATTATAAAGGCGGTAATTCATTTCTTTTTCAACTATTTATCATTCATAAGCTGACAATATAAAGTTATATTATTTACCGTAATCATATCAAGGATTATAATCTCTCCCCTTTATATTTATCGTTTTTAAGCCGACTTGTTTGTCGGTAATTTATTTTTATACAGTAGAACAATATTATGACTAAAAAAATCAAAAACATAGCGATTATTGCCCATGTCGATCATGGTAAAACCACTTTGGTGGATCAACTGTTGCGTCAGTCGGGGACTTTTCGTGATAACCAGCAGGTTGATGAACGCGTAATGGACAGTGGCGATATTGAAAAAGAACGCGGCATTACCATTTTGGCGAAAAATACAGCGATTGAATACGAGGGCTGGCATATTAACATTGTGGATACG
>JAFWUA010000096.1 GCA_017518785.1 Neisseriaceae bacterium | reverse complement strand
TTCGCAACAGATTTACAGTCTGCCCCCTTTGACCGCTCGGGAATCCCTCCGTAAAGAATTGGCGATTATACGCAAAGCATTTATTATGAGTCAAGTGTTGTTTTGTTTTTGTGTTAAAAAAAATGTTATTTATTTGATAAATAAGATTAATTATTTGTTTATGCGGTGATGGTTATGTTTTTTTGAGGGAGGTGAGAAACTTTTTCAAAACCCAATTTCACCCTTTTCGATACTCCTGCAAAACTTGATTTTTTCTATTACTCGTTATTTTAAGTGTAGCGAAGAATTTTTATAAACAATAAGTTATATTCTTCATTTCACTTCGTGAAATTCAGAATGACGAGTTTTGCAGGAGTCTCTGAGTGTAAGTTTATAAAGTCTGCCAGAAAATGGTTGTGGTGTAATTTTGATATTGCTCATAGGTGTGGTTAGATTTTCTACGATTTGGGTGTGATTAGAATGGGTGGCTTATGTTTTTTCCGGCAGTGTTTTTTTATTTGAAAAATCAATTTGTTATATAAATAATTTTGACAATAATAAAAAATATAATTTGTTTATCCATTTTGCTGTTACACTTTGAGTTTTATAGCTTATTTGTTTGTTTCGAATGGGTGGGTTATGTGTCAGGTTAAATCTAAAAAAGCTGCGATTTTTCCACGTTTATCACCGATTGCGGCGTTGATTGCTTCTTTGGCTACGCCGTTTAGTTTTGCTGATTATGTAGGTTGTAATTTGGATAGTAGTAATAATTGTTATGGTGTTTCACCATCATATTCAGTATCAATCAGTGATGAAAATGCTAATGAAGTGGCTGGACGATTGGAAAGTGATAATGATGCGGATAATTCCACCGTTTCGGTTGAAGGAAATTCATCTGTTTCGACTGTTTTTGGTGGCAAGAGTAGTAATGCAGGGGCTAATTATAATGAAGTTACTATAACTGGTAATACAAACCAATTTGGGACAATATACGGCGGTTATAGCGAAAGTGATAATGAAAATGCTCTTCTGAACGAGAACAGAGTATTCTATAAAAGCGAGGGCACGGTAGAAAAAATATATGGTGCTTTTGCAGATGCAGGAAAGCTCAAAGGAAATAGGGTAGAGATTGATATTGCTAATCCAACAGTTCAAGTATCTGATTCTATCTATGGTGGTTTTTCTAATAAAGGAGACGTATTTAGTAGTCGAGTTTGGATACTGGATGGAACAGCTGTAACAGTCGGTGCCAATGTGATTGGTGCTCATAGCAACTCTGGTTCCTTAAATAACAATGTTGTTTCTATTTCTGATGGTGCTACTTTAAAAGCTATCAATATAATTGGTGCTGAAGGAGGAAAAGATTCAAGTGAAATTAGTTCTAATGGAGTTTCAATTTATAGTACTGTTTCGGCAAATTTAATTGCCGGCGCCAAAGGGGCATCAGATTACTTTGAAGGAGGTTGGGTTAATATTGGGGGTGGGGGTGCAGTTACTGCAACTGAAGGAATTTATGGTGCTTATAAAGATGGTCCTTCAAGTGGCAATATAAATCAAAAATTCAAGATGATTCTTAATAAGGTTGAGATCAAGAATAATGCTACAGTTGATGCTAATGTATATGGTGCGAAAGCAGAAGATGATGTTTATATTGAAAAAAATCGAGTTTTAATAACAAATAATAGTACGGTGAACGGCAATGTATATGCTGGATATAGTGCTGCTGCTGGTTTGGTTGAAAGTAATGATATTGCACTTCTGGGTAGCAGCAATGCTCCAGACTTGATAGCTGGGTTTAGTGAAAATGGTGATGTTGTTAGGAATCAAGTTTGGGTTAATAATTCTAATGCCGGCAGTGTAATAGCTGGTGCTTCTAATGGCAATGGTGAGGTAAGAGAAAATATAGTCGTTATCGAAGGTGGTTCAGTTGATGCTGTACACGGTGGGCTTGCTACTTTGGGAGGAGCAATTGAGAATAATGTGGAAATCACTGCTGGTGTTATAAAGGGTGATGTTTATGGAGGTGTAAGCGTTAGCGATAAAGCCAGAAAGAATGCAGTGATTGTTAATGGGGGCAGTTTTCTTAATCCAAATGGTAAGATTTATGCAGGGGTAGTTAAAAATTCTGGTGAGGCTACTGATAATACGATTAGTTTAGGCAGTAGTCTTGATGCTAATGCATTGAGCAATGTAGTGCTTTATGGCGGTTTTGTTGGAGGTACTGGTGATGCAATAAGCGCTAATACGCTTGCGGTGCAAGGCAAGGGAATTACTGTTGCCGGAATTGAGAATTTTGAAAATTTATATTTTATTTTGCCAGAAAATATTGGTTCCAATGAAAGAGTGCTGACAGTTGTAGGTTCTAATCCCACAAACTTTTCACAAGCTGTGAATGTTGGAGTTGCTATGGCAGGCAATAGTAATATTGCTTTGAAAAATGGTGAAAAAGTTACTCTGTTACATAATAATAACGGTTTGCTAAATGCAAATGGTGATCCATTGCGAAATGGTACAGATTATAAAAATGCTTCTTTGCCAAGTAGTATTCCGGGAGTGCAAGGTTTTTCTCTTGTCTATAATTTTAGATTGAGTAATGACGATACTAATATTTTTGCAACGGTGGATAATTCCATTCCTGTTGTTACTCCATCTAATCCGCAACCGGTTAAACAAGCTGATGAACCTGTGGATATTACTCCACAACCGCTACCTGCTACTCCAAGCGTGCGTGAGGAGACCAAAGCTGTGGCAGAAAGTCGTCTATCAACTGCCGCTATTTTGAATTTGGCATCAGACCATGTGCTACGTGCTACGAAGTTTTTGCAAAATAATACCGATGCTAATGTTAATGGAGAGGTACTGCCGGAAAAATTATTTACACCATTTTTGCTTTCTTCTTTACATAGACAAAAAATTAGAACCGGTTCTCATGTGAAAGCAAATGGTGCATCAACGATAGTAGGCGGTGTGTGGCAAACAAAATTGGCTAAATCCAATGTTAATGCCGGTGCGTTTGTGGAATTTGGTAAGGGATCGCATCAAACTTTTAATTAATTTAATTCCGGCAGTGTGTATGGTAAAGGAAACGCAGATTACTATGGTGCAGGACTATTGGCACAAGCTAATTTTGAGACTGCCGGAAAAAATACTCCTTATATTGAAGGCACTATTCGTGCCGGACGAATTAATAGCGATTGGCATAGTAATGATTTACGCGATGTGGCTACACATCAACGTGCTGAATATGATATTGGTAGTAATTATATTGGTGCACATGTCGGTGCTGGCTATCGTTGGCAAGTTGCGGATAATGCCCAAGTTGATTTGTATAGCCAATATTTATTCAATCGCTTGCAAGATAAATCCACCAAAGTTGCTCTCGATCCATATTATTTTAATGCCACTCGCTCTTCACGCTTGCGTTTAGGCACACGTGCTACATGGCAATTGGGAGAAATGACAAAGCTATACGCAGGTGCTGCCTTTGAACGCGAATTTGCCGGAACTCAATATGCTAGTGCCTATTCCCTAAATGTTCCTGCTCCAAGTATGAAAGGTAATAGTGCTTTGTTTGATGTTGGGTTTAATTTTTCACCTGTTAAGTTGCCTAATTTAACTACTCAATTGGGAGTAACCGGCTATACCGGAACACGACGTGGAGTCGGTGCTGATTTGGAAGTGAAGTATGTGTTTTGATTGATAAGATGAAATCTTTGCAAAACTCGTTATTCGTCAATTTGTAGCAGGAAAACAAAGAATATTAACTTGTTGTTTTTATAAAAGATTCTTCGCTTACACTCAGAATGACGAATTATAAAAATATGGTTTTGCAAAGGTTTCAGACTATATATTTTCCGGCAGAGTATATTTCCGGCAGAGTATATTTCTGGCAGAGTATATTTCCGGCAGAGTATATTTCCGGCAGAGTATATTTCCGGCAGAGTATATTTCCGGCAGAGTATATTTCCGGCAGAGTATATTTCCGGCAGAGTATATTTCCGGCAGAGTATATTTCCGGCAG
>JAFWUA010000095.1 GCA_017518785.1 Neisseriaceae bacterium | reverse complement strand
CCCAAGTAACCGCCCAAACGCTATTCAAAAAAGACGCAAACGAATTAACCGCTGATGAAAAACAAACAGTTTCTACTATTTCTCAACTTGTAGGCACAATTTCCGGCAGTGTTATGGGTGATAGTTCTCTTAACGCTTATGTAGGTGGAAGCGTTGCAAGCAATGTGGTGGATAACAACTATCTTGGCTATTGGGGTAAAAACAACCAAAAAGATTTTGCCAAAAATTTAAGCCGAGATTGAGGTAAAAATGGCAATCCTGAACAATGTGTAAAAACCTATAACAAATACAAAGAAATATCCTACAAGCAAGGGTTTGCATATAAAGGCGAAGAAAGTAAATGGGAGGAATATGTAGCGGCAACATATGAAGATAAGATTTTGCCTTTGTGTAAAGGTAATTCAGCTTGCAAAATGGCTGCTATTCAAGATATGCAAGTCAATCTTGTGCTGTATGCAGGTGCACCTGGCGAATTTAAACACGCCGTTGAACATAGTGCGATTGCCACTAATATAAAAAATGGCAACTGGGGTACATTAGGGCTTCAAGCGTTTGGTGATTTAACATTGCTCACTGGCGTGCGTGGTTTGGTTAATCCAGAGTCTGCCTATACGAAATTGATGAACTCGGCTATAACGCCAAGTAGAGCAAGTGCGACTTTATCAAGTAGGCAGACTGGCTCAATCGGATTTAATTCTCAAACTGCTGAAAATATTGCCAAATACAAACAACAAGCTAAAACAGTTGCTGAACAAAATGGATGGATAAAAGATAATACATTATCCAAAATAAATGGGCGTGATGTGTATAAGAGTGCAGACGGTAAAACATATTATGCACTTGATACGAGACACGGTAATTGGGAAGTATTAAACAAAAGAGGACAACATCAAGGAGTACAAAAATTTGATGGAAGTTCTGTCCCTAATTCAAAAGATACATCGGGGCATCATGATTTGAAAGTTAAATAATGGAAAAGCTGATTGATTACAAAGTGCCATATTTAGCACGAGGTACCGTTTTTCGATTACCTGCAAAATGGCCTTATGAAAATTTTGTGGATTTTATGGTATTGGAAGCATCTCCTGCATTTAAATTGCAAGTAGATGAAAATATTCCTACTTTTGCTTTGACAGCATCAACAGGTTATCATGCTGGTCATCTTTTTGGAATAATTCCAAATGAAGCCATTGTTGATGTTGATCAAGAAATTGCAACTAAATACAATTTAAAAGTTGCACAGGTATTAAAAATCGATTGGTTTATCGAAAACTGGAATAAATGGATTTATCCTGATTGCAAAGTAGAAGATGTTTATATTATTCCACAGGGCTATGAAACAGAAAGTTTAGACGGAACACCTATCAATTATAATCGAGATATTATTGTTGATTAGAAAGCGTAAGGTGAGCAACTTGTTGCCCACACGTTTAATCCAAATTTTAGGTAGTCTGAAAATTAAAACATTTGATTAATTGAAAAAGTCCAAAAATGAATAAACAACTGCACAAAGTCATCTTCAACAAGTCCATAGGCTTAATGGCTGTTGTGGCAGAAACCGCTCACAACAACGGTAAATCAAGCAAGGATAAACGCTTTCAGGTTGCCTTATTCAATCTTTCCGGCAGACTTCTAACCGACTTAACTGCGGCAAAAAATGTAAATATCAAAGCTGCAAAAGAAATAGGAAAAGAACACAATAATTTTGAAAACATACACGCCGCAGTT
>JAFWUA010000094.1 GCA_017518785.1 Neisseriaceae bacterium | reverse complement strand
TATCGCGATAAACTCTTGTCCGAAGAAGAATTGGAAAAATCAGGGTTTGAGTGGAAATGTTTGGGGGAAGTGGCGGAAAAAATATATGCTGGCGGAACACCTAAAACTGAAATTTCTGAATACTGGAAAAATGGCACAATCCCATGGATGAGTTCAGGGGAAGTCAATTTGGGAACAATTTACCAAACAGAAAAATTTATTACAGAACTCGGATTAAATAATTCAAGTGCAAGATTTGTTCCTAAAAATTCTGTTGTTATTGCATTAGCAGGACAAGGTAAAACTCGTGGTAAAGTTGCTCGAACACGCATTGATTTAACAACAAATCAATCTCTTGCTGCTTTGGTTTTTGATGAAAATAAAATCAATCCAGATTATGTATATTATTTTCTAACAACTCAATACGATAAATTGAGACAAGCGTCATCAGGAAATGGTGCAAGGGGCGGACTTAATCTAAAAATTATTTCAAATTATAAAATTCTTATCCCTAAATCCCTATCCAAACAACGCAAAATTGTTGAAATCTTGGATCAATTTGATACCCTAACGCAATCCATTACCGCAGGCTTGCCAAGAGAAATAGAACTCCGCCGCAAACAATACGAATATTATCGTAATTTATTGCTTACATTTGATTGATATGCGTAGGGACGACCCTATGCGGTCGTCCGAAAAAACATTTTCAGGCTGTCTGAAAAACGGGCGACCACGCTTCGGTTGCCCCTACGGTAAAATGATATTTTTCAGGAAACACAAAATATGAATATTATCAACTACATTCAAAATTATTACGGTGTTTTGCCTGAATATTTATGGAAAGATACGCCGAATGTGTGTGTTTTTCGTCATCAACGAAATCGCAAATGGTTTGCGGTGTTGATGAATGATATTCCTGCGGCTAAATTGGGCTTAAAAGAAAATAAGCCTTTGAATTTAATCAATTTAAAATGCAACCCTGAATTGGCTAAAATGATTTTAATCGACCATAAAAATATTTTCCCTGCATATCATATGAACAAAAAACATTGGATTAGCGTACTTTTAAACAATATTCCGAGCAATGAATTAAAAAATCTCTTGGCACAAAGTTTTAGATTAACGCAAAAATAATAATGCCATATTTTTAATGTAAAATAAACATTTTCTACAACACTGCCAGAAAGATATAAATACTTTCCAGCAGACTATTTAGCTTATATAAATTAAGGAATTATATGCGATTACTCCACACCATGATTCGCGTTGGTAATCTACAACGCTCGATTGAATTTTACACCCAAGTATTAGATATGCAACTATTACGCCAACAAGACTATCCAGATGGGCGTTTTACTTTGGCATTTGTAGGTTTTGGCGAAGAAAGTGAAAATACTGTAATAGAACTCACGCATAATTGGGATACTACTCAATACAATTTGGGCAACGGCTTTGGTCATATTGCAATTGAAGTGGAAAATGCAGCTGCCGCCTGCGATGCTGTACGCAACAAAGGAGGTAAAGTCGTTCGCGAAGCAGGTCCAATGAAACACGGCACTACGATTATCGCTTTTGTTGAAGATCCAGACGGATATAAAATTGAATTAATACAAAAGGAAACTCAATAAATCAAGCATAAGTGGGCAATAATTGTCAACTTATGTTTTATTTGGGACTAACGTAGATTACCCCAACGACTATATTGATTTAGCGAGTGTGGATAACAATCTGTGCCATTGTTTTGATATAAATTTGACATAAATGTTTTTTTATCAAGCAAACCAACAAAAATAAAACTGTGTAATCTGATGATTACACAGTTTTTTTAATTGGTGGGTCTGGGGGGATTTGAACCCACGACCAAGGGATTATGAGTCCCCTGCTCTAACCACTGAGCTACAGACCCTTAAAACAAAGAGTGCGAGATTATATCATCAATTACAACTTTATGTGTTGCTAAATTAACCTTTATTATTTGCCATCTCTAAAAATCCTCGTAGCACTTCACTACGTGTCGGATGGCGTAATTTACGCAAAGCTTTGGCTTCAATTTGGCGAATACGTTCACGCGTTACATCAAATTGTTTACCAACTTCTTCCAAAGTGTGGTCAGTATTCATCTCGATACCAAAACGCATACGTAATACTTTTGCTTCACGCGGAGTCAAATCTTCCAAAATTTCACGCGTTACTTCACGTAAATTGGAATACATTGCAGCATCAACCGGTGCAACATTGTTTGCATCTTCTAAAAAATCTCCCAAGTGAGAATCATCATCGCCTCCAATTGGAGTTTCCATAGAAATCGGCTCTTTCGCAATTTTCATGATTTTACGAATACGCTCTTCGGGTAAATCCATTAATTCAGCCAATTTGGCATGTTCTGGTTCTACACCATGTTCTTGCAAATATTGACGAGATAAGCGATTCATTTTATTTATAGTTTCAATCATGTGCACTGGAATACGAATTGTGCGAGCTTGGTCTGCAATTGAACGAGTAATCGCCTGACGTATCCACCACGTTGCATAAGTGGAGAATTTAAATCCACGACGATATTCAAATTTATCTACCGCTTTCATTAAACCAATATTGCCTTCTTGAATTAAATCCAAGAATTGCAAACCACGATTGGTATAGCGTTTAGCAATGGAAATCACTAAACGTAAGTTAGCTTGAATCATCTCTTGTTTAGCGTTAGCTGTTTCTTTTTCACTGATGGTGAGTTTTTTATTAACTTCTTTTAATTCAGGAATGGAAAGTAATGATTCTTCTTGCAACTGAACTAATTTTTCTTGTTTATAAATAATGTCGTGTCGCAAGTGTGATAAAGCTTCTGACCAAGTATTATTTTTTGAAATTTCATTCTCCACCCAAGTCAAATCTGTATGAGCTTGTGCCTCATAGAAATATTCACGAAAATAATCCATAGGCATACTCACCCTTTGGACATAAATATCGCGAATTTCACGTTCTAACTGTCTAATTGCATTGACGCGATTGCGTAAGTTTTCATACAAGTTTTCAATTTGCTTGGTGGTGAAACGCACTTTGAATAATTCATTGCAAATTTCATCACGTATTTTTAAATAATTTTTATGTTGCGAACCGTTTTTTTGCAATTGTTTCACTAAATTTTTATACATTTTGCCAATAACAGCAAAGTGTTCGATCGTCTGTTTCTTTAAAGCTTCTAAATCCTGTGTGTTTCCTACTGATTCACCTGATGCATTATCATCTTGTTCTTCGCTATCATCGTCATTTGAATCATCGTCAATGTTATCTGTATTTTCGTCTAACTCCTCATCAGAATCAGATTCAACCAAAACATCTTCACCACCATCGACATTCATCATAAAACCTTCAATGACCTCATCGACTTTTATTTCATCTTTTTTGATTTTATCAACTAATTCCAAAATTTCCGCAATCGAACTTGGACATTCACTCAAAGATTGAATCATGTTTTTGAGTGCTTTTTCGATTTTTTTAGCGATGATAATCTCGTCCTTACGAGTAAGTAATTCAACCTGCCCCATTTCACGCATATACATGCGTACAGGGTCAGTGGTGCGTCCAAATTCAGAATCAACATTGGATAGAATTTCCTCTGTGTCATCGTCTGGAACTACTACCACATTTTCATCTGCAACCATTTCACCAGTGGAAAAATCATCATCTACCACTTCAATATTAAATGAATTGGTTAAAATATTAATCCAATTGTCGATAATTTCTGTATCAGTTACATCTTCCGGCAGATGGTCGTTAATCACTGCTTTGCTAATACGATTATTACGTTCACGTGCAATATTGATTAATTTACGCAAGCGTTCTCTTTGCTCTTCATCACTCATAGTGATGGGTTGAACTTCAACCATCATTTGAGAACTTTTGGAGGTTTCAGCAGGTTTAGATTTGCTATCTTCTTTTCCGGCAGATGTCTTCTTGGAAGATTTTTTTACCTTTGTTTTTTCATCTTCAGTTTTGGTTTTCCTACCTGCACGAGTTGTTTTTTTGGTTTCAGAGTCTGCCGGAACACTTTTACTGGTAGTTTTTTTGGTAGCAGTTTTAGCTGTTTTAGTAGCTACTTTATTGGATTTACGTGTAATAGCTTTGCTTGCTGCGGTAGTTTTACTTGCAGCAGCTTTACTTGCAGCAGCTTTGCTTGCAGCAGCTTTACTTGCAGCAGTTTTACTTGCAGCAGTTTTACTTGCAGCAGTTTTACTTGCAGCAGTTTTACTTGCAGCAGTTTTACTTGCAGCAGTTTTACTTGCAGCAGTTTTACTTGCAGCAG
>JAFWUA010000093.1 GCA_017518785.1 Neisseriaceae bacterium | reverse complement strand
CATAGCCAAAGAAAACGTTTTGGTTATCGTATTTAAAAATAACGCTGCTGCCCTCGTTAAAGTCTATTTGCGAATCCTTAACGATTGTAAAAGTTAGCTTTCCGGCAACACCTTTTCTTTCTGTTTGCCAAACGATTTCATCTTTGATTATTGGCGCGTATGTCTTTTTGTTGACATTGTTGTAAATATATAACTCGATTTTATTTCCCATCGTTTGCACCGCCTTTTTTGTTGGTTTATAAGCGATTTTGTGTTAAAATGGTTGGGTTGTCACACTCCATACTCTGGACAACAGAGAGGAGGTGTATCGCTTTGAAGGAACTCTCAACATTTTTATTGTCTATCGCAGCAAATGTGCTTTCTTACTACATTTGCAAGTGGCTTGATAGATAATTAGTGACAACAAGCACAATAGAAAACCTGCAGTTAGCGGCTGCAGGTTTTTTGTGTATCACTTGAACTTTCAACATTTTTCTTACTAACCTCATTATAAACTCAAGATTAGCTCAAAGTCAAGTATACCCATTCAAGAAAGTTTTAAAACCTGTCCAACCGATAAAAAATTTGGGTTTGAAATATTGTTCAAATTAGCCAAATCTTTATATTTAGAGCCGTCTCCAAGTTGCTTTTTTGCGATATTCCATAATGTATCTCCGGCTTTAACAGTATAAGTTTTGGCTGGAGTTTTTGTGGTTTGACGCGGTGTTTGTTTTGTTGATGTTAAAGCACCATCTGAATTTTGCTTAACTTCAACTGTTTGCGTCGAATACTCGCGATATTGCTTAAGATTAATTTTAAAAGTAACATCAAAGCCATTATCGGCATCTTCAACTATTTCGTAATCTTCAAGTGTAACCATCATGTTGGTGGCAAATTCGCTTTTGTTTGCTGATATTTGGCGCAAAACAGTAAACTTAAACGGCTTAAGTTGCGTTTTCAAATTTTCAAGCACAGAAAAATAATATTCTGGGCTTTGCAACTCACGCGCAAATGGATATTTGCCGACAATAGGGACTGAAAAATCAAAACTAATTTCAGATAGCCCCGGTGTTTTTAAAATATTAACTTGGCCAAAATTAATTAGCTCAATCGTTTTGTTTTGGTTTTTAATTTTGATTTGCAACTGCTTTGGTGTAATAGGCAACAAAACATTATCAAGGTAAAAAGAATACATTAGGCATACACTCCCTCCACCTGCGTTGCTAATTGTTCATTAAGTTTTTGAGTTAAGACATTTACAACGCCATCGATGTCCATATCTGAAGCAATCGAGTTATTGTTTGTCATCTCAACTTTAATTTGCGCAGTAGTAAATTTATTTATCGCGTCACGCTCAGCAAGCGAACGTAAATATTTCAAATCTTCATCGGTTGCAGATAAAGCATTATTCAATGCGCCGGTGTTAGCTGCAGTGCTACCTGTATTGTTTGCGATATCATCTAAAATACTAGATTCATCTGAGACATTGGGGAAGAAATCTTGAATAGTTTTTTCAATGTTTTTACCAAGAGAAGAACCCCAGTTGTAGCCGCTTTTGTAGAAATCGGATAAATTAGCAGTTGATAACTTTATTTTGTCTGGAAATTGAGCTGGTTTAACTTTTTCAGCATTAGCGCGCGCGGCATTTGCCCAATCATGAAAATTAACTGCTCCGTTTGAAAGTTCAAAATTAAATTTAGTACCTTTTTTCAATTCAAACCCAAAAACTTTTGATGAAATGCCACCGAAAATATCAACAAATCCATTCCACGCATCAATAACTTTGTTAAAAGCTTTAATCATGAAATTTGTAAATTTGGTAGCTGCTTCACCAGAGTGATCAACAAAATCTGCTAAACCGTCAAATATAAACGCCATTAATACGGAAAAAAGATATTGGATAGTATTAAATGGGTCTGTAATAAATCCAACCAACAATTGAAGATATCCGACAATAAAATTCCAAGTATAAGCAACAATGTTCCAAATAAAACCTGCAAGCCATGAAACACCACCGGCAATAATACCAATAGTGCTTAAACTTTGACCTGTTACTTTGTTTAGCGATTTCACATATGAATTAATTGCAATCCCTAACGCGGCAAAACCAATTATAAAATTGCCACTGAGCAAGGCAACAGTAGCAACTGCAGCTGATGTTAATCCAATAAAACCTCTAAGACCATCCCAATCTATTTTGCCTAATAAATCTATTAAGCTTGCTGTTAAATCAACAACAACGCTTAGCGCTTTTGAAATGCCCAGTATAACCTTTTGAATCAATGGTAAATTCCTTATTAACGTATCAAAAAATCTCGTTATACTAGAGCCTAAAATTTTACCGGCTTGTTCATACGTATCGCCTAAAAGATTATTGAATTGTGTCATTCGACCGACAGGGGTATTACTCAAAGCTTCATACATACCATGAGTTTTGCTTTCAATGACTGCGCTTACAACAGCTGCCTTTTGCATCTCCCGCGTCATTTCTTTGTAGCCTTGCCCTAAAGCTTCAACATATTGAGTTTGTGTCGCTGTCCCTTGTATAACAGCTTTTTGTGCCTCTGTAAATTTAAAGTTTTTGCGCTCTAACCCTGTAAAAGTTCCGTTCATTGCTTTAGTTAAATCTGCAGCATAACTTGCCATTCCTGAAGCGTCTACACTTTTGCCTTGAGACATGCTGATTGCATAATTAGCCAAAGCATCCATCATTTTTGTTAAGGATTGCTTGTTATTTATTACTTTAGCCATTTCACTGGCTCCAGAAATCATTGCTTCATCTCCAAACATACCGCGAGATTGAATTTCGGCCGCCTTTTTTAAAACCTCTTCAAAGACGTTTTTGCTCCCACCGGTATTGGCTAAAGTAACTTGTAATTTTATCTCGGCATTTGCTTGTATTTGCTCGGCTTCAATACTTTTTTTGATGGTGTCGAACGCTTTTTTAATAAGAAAAATTCCGCCAAAAGCCATCAAAAGTTTTTTAGCGCTGGTTGCCAAAGTATTTATT
>JAFWUA010000092.1 GCA_017518785.1 Neisseriaceae bacterium | reverse complement strand
GACTATAAGTTAAAAAATAAAGGCTGCCTGAAAGTTTCAGGCAGCCTGTTTTATCCGGAAAGAGTTAATTATTATAATCCTATTAATTTTAACAAGTTATTTTTATATACCCAATAAGCTACTAATAACAACACTATTACTACAAATAATAAAAGTATTCCTTTATAACTTCTTTTGTTAGAATGAAACTCATCTTCTCCTTTATCTTTGTTTTCCTCTAATGGAAGTAAATTTAATTCAACTTGAAGATTATTACCATAAATTGAATTTTTATTTTTATTTTCCCAGCGACTATGATTGTTATCAGCATTACTGATATTGAATTGGTCTTTTCGATTTAGATATAATACATTCATTGCTTCACTTCTTGCTTTATCTTCGTTAAAATGTGTAATGAATGAGACTATATCACCTACAATTGGTTGTGGATTTTTAACTGCAAAAGCAGAAATTGACACAAATATTTCCACTTGCGTATCTTGCTCTTGGATAAAGCCAAATCCTTTTTCTTCATTCCAACGAATTATTTTACCTTGCATAGTTATTCCCTAAATAATAAAATAAAACAATATATTTTCCGGCAGACTCTATGTAAACAGTGGATTACCTCCCAACATTTCAATTGCTTGATTGTACGTTGGAATTTTATCTTTTGAAATTACTTCACTTACAATGTGAATATGCTCTATTTTACATTGGATTATTAAATCTAAAAAATCTTGAACAATCAACGATATTTCTTCATCAGGTGTCAAAATATGACGAAATACTAAAGGTGGCAATGAATTTTGCTCTACCGGATGAAAAATAAATAATAGGCTTCCACCTTCTTCTGCTGCAATTACAACTCCAACTCTTGGAAATTGCAATCTAATCGAACGCACTGCGTTTGCAGTAAAAATATCTAATGCCATGCGTTTAGCTTGAGCACTTCCCTTTTGTAAAGATGAAATGGGTAGATTGGCATTCATAGGATTGGCAAAGATAGTTAATCCTTGTTGAGCAAGTTTTTGTTGCCAAACTTGCATTAATGGT
This sequence comes from Neisseriaceae bacterium, assembly GCA_017518785.1. Taxonomy (GTDB): domain Bacteria; phylum Pseudomonadota; class Gammaproteobacteria; order Burkholderiales; family Neisseriaceae; genus RGIG9985. The sequence continues at coordinate 6,215 of JAFWUA010000092.1, read as the reverse complement.
AAAGATGCTTTATCAAGATTTTTTTCAGCAATTGTTTTGAGTTTTGAATTTCCAAAACATAAAGCATATAATACTTCAACTTGTTGTCCCTTATTATATGATACTGGATTAAATTGAAATTTTTGTGCAAATTCTTGTGCAGATGTAATTGATTGTTTACTATCAAACCAATCTTCAGCAGTAATTTCACTTAATTCATGAGAACCAACAAGATAATCTAACCAATGTACTGATTTGATTTCTTGCCAATTATTATGTTCGATTAATAATTGTTGAATTTTATCAACTGGAATTTCTTTATTTAAATAACCATCTTGTTGAGCACCAATAACTGCTACAACAGGAAATGCAAGCCATTGAACTTCATTTTCTGTTTGAGATGATAATGCTGTACATAAATATTGCCATATTACTCGATATTGTGCAGGATTTGCAGACATTGCCATAGCCACTGATAGTGATAGTGTGTGCTTCTGTTGAAGCATTTGAACTATTTCACTAAATAGTTGTCCATGAGATAATTTGCCTTGTGCTGATAACGGATTATTAAGAATATCATTGGCATAACGCAATAATTCGTTTTTATTTTGGACATCTGAATATGGTCGCGTATCTGGAATGGATAAAATTAAATCTTTGTTCATAATTTTATTCTTTTATTGATATATTACAATTATTTCTTTTCCGGCAGACTCGATAAATCTTCTTTTTTAGCTTCCAGTGTTAATTCTTCACGTATATTTAATTTTTTAAGAAGTTCTAATGAACGTTCAGAATCATCATTTTTTAATAATGGTAGAATTTGAGTTTCCAATTTTTCAATATTGCTTGATAATATTATTTCTTTAACCGATAACATATTAGTAGTTTGCATGGACAAACGGCGAAAACCAATTCCTAATAATAAACGTGTAAATGAAGCATCTCCTGCCATTTCTCCACAAATGCTAACTGATTTGTTCATACGTTGTGCTACTTTATATATATGACGTAATAGTTTAATAATTGCAGGGTGAGTTGGTTGGTAAAAATCTGCAACAGCTTTATCTCCCCTATCAACTGCTAATGTGTATTGAATCAAATCATTAGTTCCAATTGAAATAAAATCTACGTACTTTAACAGTGCATTGATGGTTAATGCGGCAGCTGGAGTTTCTACCATAATTCCGGTTTCGATATTTTCTAAAAAATCCACATTTCTTTCTATAAGTGATTCTTTGGCAATGCGTAAATGCGAAAGACATTGCCGCACTTCAAATGCCGAAGAAATCATAGGCCAGAGAATTTGCACAGGACCATGTACTCCTGCACGCAAGATTGCACACATTTGAGTACGAAATAAAACTGGTTCTGCCAAACTCAAACGCACTCCGGTAAGTCCCAAAGCAGGATTGGGACAATCTATTTGCCCAAACCAACGCGGATTTTTATCTGCTCCCAAATCCATAGTACGAATTACTACAGGTTTTCCGGCAGCCTTTTTGATGATTTTGCTATACACTTGATATTGTTCTTCTTCATCTGGCAAAGTATCGCGATTCATAAAGAGAAATTCGCTACGATATAAGCCTACTCCATCTGACGCATTTTTATTAACTGCCACCATGTCATCTGGCGATGAAATATTTGCGAGAATTTCCACTGCTACGCCATCTTGGGTCATGGCAGCTGTGTTGCGTAATTTACTTAAATCTCGCTGATGAGCACGATATTCGCGTGCACGTTTGCGATATTCTTTGATTAAAATTTCATCTGGCTGAACTATTAGTACCCCATCGATGCCATCAACAATCACCAATTCATCTTCATGAACTAAACGCAAAGCATGATTCAGTGATATAACCGATGGAATATCCATACCTCGTCCCAAGATAGCTGTATGGCTTGTTTGTCCACCCAAATCAGTTACAAATGCGACAATACGATTGTTTTTGAAAAACATGGTATCGGCAGGAGATAAATCTGCCGCAATTAAGATGGTGTCATCATCAAAAATATCGTTTTGTAATGATGATGGGTCAGTGTCTTGTCCTCGTAAGTTTTTGAAAACGCGTTCGACTACTTGCAACATATCATTTTTGCGTTCGTGCAAATATGCATCTTCGATTGAATCAAATTGTTCTGATAATTTATCGGTTTGTAGACGTAATGCCCATTCGGCATTAATTTTTTGATTTTTAATTAACTCGGTAGGATCGCGTACGATATTAGCATCGTTAAGTAACATTAAATGCAGAGAAATAAATGCCCCCAATTCAGTTGGAGCATTTTCTGGAATATTGGTACGTAATTGTTCTAATTGACGGCGAGTTTCTTTGATTGCATTTTCAAAGCGTTTGATTTCGCCATCTACATCTTCCTCATTAATTTCATAGTGAGGAACATCGTCCATACTTTGTTGGAGTAGATGGGCACGACCAATGGCAATACCACCACTGATAGGAACTCCGTACAATGCTATGGACATATTATTATTCCTCTTCTCCAAAACGATCGTTAATTAATTGGCATAAAGCTTCCATAGCCTGTTCTTCATCATCACCAATGGTTTCAATTTCAATCGTGCTACCCTTTGATGCTGCCAATATCATCAAGCCCATGATGCTTTTACCATTAACGCGTTTTTCTTTGCGAGTAACCCAAATTTCACAGGCAAAAGTTCCGGCAATTTGAGTAAATTTACTAGAAGCACGTGCATGTAAGCCTAATTTATTGATTATCTCTATTTTACGCTTCACGGCAATCCTCTTCATTAATGCGAATAATTCCATTTATAGCCGATTGACGCACTTCTTCGGCAAATGTATCAATATCATCACGTTGTGGTGCATATTGCAAGGCTTTAATCATCATGGGGGCATTTAAGCCAGTTAGAATGGCAACATTGCAAGTATTAAATAATTTACGAGCAATATTACATGGGGTTGCACCATAAATATCAGTTAAAATCAATATATTATCCGTATCAAATTCTTTGATGATGGCAATGGCACGTGATAACACGTCTTCTGGCGATTCATTACCATGAATACCCAATACATGTAAATAGTCAGGGAGTTTGGTGAAAAAATGTTCTGCCAACATTCGATATGCTTGACCAACTGTTTCATGGGTAATAATTAATAAACCAATCATATAAGTACTTTCACCATTGGGTTAAGTTATATACAAAACAATTATATTATGAAAAGTTACCTATAATTTTTTCCGGCAGACTATTCAAATATTTACAAATTAAGTCTGCCGGAAAAGTTTTTTTAACACTATTCTTTCATTGCTAATGGGAAGAAATGTTCATAACCATTACGTTGCACAAAAATTGGTGCAACATTATTGTTTGCGTATACCGACAAGGCAAGACGCATACTTTCTTCATCGTACACTGGCTTATCTCCAACCGATAAAATAATATCGCCTTGTGCCAAGCCCACACGTTTCGCATTTTTTTCAGCTTTCATCACCAACAACCCTCCTTGTGATAGTTGTTTTTTAAGGTCGATAATCGGAGAGAGAGTCAAACCTTGCTCTGGCAATTCAAAAAATGTTTGTTCACGTTGTGGGATTATTTCTTGTGGTTTATTGATTTTGTTATCCATGCTACCTAACTCAGCCAAAACTACATCTGTTTCATGAGTCTGTCCATTACGCCAAACCGTAAGTTTTACCGTACTTTGTGGAGGTGTATAACCTATTAGTAGTGGTAAATCATTGAATGTTGAAACTTCTTCACCATTTACGGTTAGGATAATATCTCCAACTTTTAGGTTAGCTTTACTTGCAGGTCCATCTGGCATTATGCGAGTAATTAGTGCCCCCTGTGCATGTTCCAATTGAAAACTTTTTGCCAAATCAAATGTTACATCTTGCACCACCGCACCTAATTGACCGCGTTTGAAAGTGCCATGTATTTTAAGTTGTTCTGCAACATTAATCGCAACATCAATCGGCACTGCAAATGATATTCCGATAGAACCGCCGGAACGACTGTATATTTGCGAGTTAATTCCGATTACTTCACCATTAAGATTAAACAAAGGACCACCAGAATTTCCCGGATTAATCGCAACATCAGTTTGAATAAATGGAATGTAACTTGAACCGGATAAGCTACGTTTCTTGGCAGAAACAATACCTGCGGTAACTGTATTTTCAAAACCAAAAGGAGTACCAATCGCTGCGACCCATTCGCCAACCTGCATATTTTTAGGATTACCAATTTTCACTATTGGCAAATCATCAGCTTCGATTTTAATCAAAGCTGTATCAGAATCAGGGTCTGTACCGACTAAACGAGCAGCAAATTCTCGCTTATCGGTCAATCTAACCTTGATGGCAGAAGCATCGTGAACCACATGATTATTCGTAATAATATAACCATCTTTACTGATGATAAAACCAGAACCGTATGATGTTACCTCACTTTTTCCTTCTGGTTGAAATTCCTGAAAGAAATCAAAAAATGGGTCATAATCATTACCCAAACCGAACATATTAGGTCTGCTATTTTCTCTTTGGGTGCGAACATTAACCACTGTCGCACCAACTTCGTTTACCAGTTGAGTGAAATCAGGTAAAAGCATTTGTACTTTACCGTATTTATCTGACTCTACTTCTTTGACAAAGGATTTTTCCGTTACATTTTTTGTTTGTTTATTCGTAATTTTATCTTTGAAAACATCGCAAGCGGTGATGGACAATAACAATCCTAAAATTGCCACCATAGTCAACTGTTTATATTGCATAAAGAATCCTCTAATGATTATTGTGTTTAAAGGTTTTTTAAAAAATAGCACTACATTATAAAACAAATATACATAACACAAACACTCTTCTATTTTTCCTTTCCGGCAAACTTACGCTTTCCAACTGGTTCCAATATGTGTTGCTGTGGGTTAAAACGATAAACTTGTTCATATTTTAAGGTTGGGAAATTAGGGTGATCGCCTTTATCTTCCTCAAAGACTGTTACCATAAATTCAGGATTAGGTGCTGCTTTGATTTGTCTAATTGACCAATAGTTTGGATTATCAAATGCTCGATTAAGCGGATTATTGTGTTTAATTTCAATACTATCTTCTATATTGTCAGTATATGTTGAGGAAAGTATTAAATCCCTTGCAACACAAGCACTACCTTCACAAAACGAATAAACCACATCTACGGCAAAAGCATCAACAGGTTTATGTTTTGGACTTTTAGAAATTTTTCCCAAATAAAAAACATCTTCCCCTAAATCGTGTCCGATTCTTTGCAGGGTATAATTATTGATAATATATTGCTCAACACGAGATACTGCTCGTTCAATTTCTCTTTTACTTGGATTAGCAAATGCCACCGATACAGATAACAATAAAGATAAAATAATCAAGCATTTTTTATACATTTACACCACCTTATCGTAAAACAATTTAATTAAAAATGTTTTCCGGCAGACTTATAAGTAATAATAAGTCTGCCGGAAACTTTTAATGTGTTCCAATGCTGATAATTTCCACTCCTTTTTTACCTGCTAATACCAACACATCAGCTGGACGGCGTGCAAATAAACCGTTATCCATAACACCAGCAATTTGATTGATATTGTCTTCCATCGTAAGTGGACGACTTAAATCTAATCCTGCTGTATCCAAGATTTCATGTCCTGATTCAGTAGTAAATCCCATACGCAATTGCGGTGTACCGCCCATACGAATTAGTGCTTTGGCAACCACAGAGCGTGCAAAAGGAGCAACTTCAACCGGCAAAGGAAACTTACCTAATTTCGATACATATTTACTTTCATCGGCAATACAAATAAAGGTATCCGCAATTGATGCAACAATTTTCTCTGCTAATAGAGCTCCACCGCCACCTTTAATCATCTGCAAGGAATGATTAATTTCATCAGCACCATCAACATACACCGACAAACGCCCTGCTTCGGCTGGCGACACAATCGGAATACCCAATTGACGCAAACGCTTTTCAGTTTCTTGTGATGTAACCACTGCTCCACGAATATCATGTTTAATCGCTTCTAACGCACTGATGAAATGATTAACCGTAGAACCCGTGCCAACTCCGATAATTTCACCACGTGGCAACATGCTAACTGCTTTTTCTGCTGCACTGCGTTTTTGCTCGTCTTGTGTCATTGTTTTGCCCTTACATTCAATGGATAACCCTAAACTTGCGATTGTAACATGTTATGTATAAACATTTTATATATAATATAT
>JAFWUA010000091.1 GCA_017518785.1 Neisseriaceae bacterium | reverse complement strand
CGGCTAAGATAGATAACGATGGTGCTGCAATATGAATCCCCAAACGCTTTTTACCACCACCAATATCAATCACACTTATAGCATCGTCAATTTCGGTAGTTTTACTGTCATCAATTGAAAAAGCATAAACTCCGTCTGCTTCTGGCAGTGTGCCAAATGGCTCAATTTCAATTTCCGGCAGTGTTATTTCATCTGCAAAACAATTAATTAAAAAATCATCAAATAGGTATTGATGAATTGAAGTCAGCCCACCACTTCTGAATGCTAAATCCAAAGGAGAAATTTTCAATGTTTCAGCGGCTTTGGAAAACGCTTTATAAGTTAAGCTTTGCTTATCTGGTTTATGAAGTATGGAAGTTAAATCATTAGCAATGCTTTCCGGCAGACTATTTGATGATAATTCTTTAACCCAAGTGTCGATTTGTTGTTCTTCTATTTTTTTGCGTTCAATTGCTGCCAAAGCTAATTTAAGAGTTTTTTCATCAGCCGCTTTGAATTTACCCTTTGATTTTTTATGAAAATAAATAGGAGCACTATACAATGCTATTAAGGTTGCAGCTAATTCCTCTTTGCTACATGTATTGCCAAAATATTCATTCGCAACCTGTTCATAAGAAAACTCTTCACTGTTTGTGGCTTCCCACATTAATTCAATGTCGATTTCACTTGCAATTTGGGTGGCTTTTTCTAAAAAATAGACGCAATCTCCATTAAATTCAAAAAATACATTGGAAGCTTTTACCTTAACACGCTTTCCAGTAGATGTATCCGCTTGATATGAGGCATCATTGCGTTGGATTACATTGGCACACTTAAAATGTCCAGTCTCTTCATAAAAAATATTCATTACACTTTTTCACAAGAAATTAAAACGGTTTGAATAATGCCAAGAAAATGGCAAATAACAATAAAAATACCGGAACTTCATTAAAATAGCGAAACCAAGTATGAGTTTTTTTGTTTGTTCCCTGTTCGAATTGGATTAAAAATCTTAAACAAAAATAGTGATACACGGCTAATAAAAGACCAACCAAAACTTTGACATGAGCCCAAGCTGCCCCAGTCCACGCATATGATGCAAATGCGACCAAAATCCCAGTCAGTAGTGCCAATACTCCAATTGGTGTCATAAAACGATACAAACGCCGACTCATCGCTAAAAGTTGTTTATACTCGCTACTATCCGTATTTAATGCTGCCAAATTAACAAAAATTCGTGGCAGATAAAATAAACCTGCAAACCACGAAACTACAAAAAAGATATGAAATAATTTTAAGTAAAGATACAACATAATTAAATTTTTAAGTCCTACACATATCAACGGATGATTATATAACAGAGACTCCTGCAAAACTCGATTTTTTCCATTACTCGTCATTCTGAGCGTAGCGAAGAATCTTTATAAACAATAAATTAGATTCTTCATTTCACTTCGTGAAATTCAGAATGACGAGTTTTGCAGGAGTCTCTAACAAGGAGAGTTAAAGGGGATTTAATGATTGAGATAATACGCCTGATCCACTATCTCCAATAAATGAAAAATATAATATAAAACAATACCATAAGCCTCATGAATCAGTATACGCAATTTTGAATACCAAGACATATTGTTAAAGCGAGAAGTAGGTGTGGAAGACAATTGCACTTGTAAATTTAGATGTTTTGCCATCAATTTAGCCCTTGCCAAGTGATATGGGTCGCTTACGATTATAAAAGAAGAAAGATTGTTATTTTTAGCAACATCAGCGGCATTTTTTAAATTATACAAAGTGTTACGCGAGGTTTTTTCAACAAAAATATCTTCTTTCAATACACCATGTTGAATTGCCCAACGCTCTCCTACTTCTGCTTCTGTGGCAAAACCATCTTTGGGAGTGCCACCAGTAAAAATTAATTTACGCACAACTCCTGCATGATACAAATTCACCGCATGACGGATTCTTTCGGTAAATACCGGAGATGGCTTATTTCCCCATGCTGCCGCACCTAATACAATTGCCGCATCAGCTGTTTGTAATTGTCTTTCCTGCCCTTGCCATACCACCCAACCACACAGAAAAACAATCAAAAAAAATACAACCAAACTCATATAGAGTAAGGTTTTTAGTATTTTTTTTATAAATGCAATCAAACGCATCAAATGGCTTTCTATTATGGTTTCCGGCAGACTTTGCGATTAAATCATAAAATTGTTTGCAAATAACATTATCTTGTTGATTATTCAAAAAAGCAATTGAAAACTGAATTTAAGAGACTCCTGCAAAACTCGATTTTTTCTATTACTCGTCATTCTGATTGTAGCGAAGAATCTTTATAAACAATAAGTTAGATTCTTCATTTCACTTCGTGAAATGAAGAATGACGAGTTTTGCAGGAGTCTCTTACGATAAGGAAACTCCTGCAAAACCTACTATTTAAAAATAAAACGCCGTAGGGTGGGTTTTCGACCCACCAATTCGACCGATAGGTCGAGATAAAAATAATTAAAATTCAAATACTTGCAAGTATTAACATTTTGGTGGGTCTTTCGACCCACCCTACGGCAGGTTGATTTTTTTTATTCATAGTTAGGTTTTGCGGGAGTTTCATAAACAGCGTTTTTCCATAAATCGTGTTTATTTAAGCTATGTCAAGCTTGGTATTATTTTGGCAACAAAATATGATTCTGCCATACCAAAATTTTGTATTTAATATCACTTTATCTGTGATAATGCTTATGTAAAACAAAACGTTCAAAAAAAATAATTGTTGCTACACAATAATGGGCATCAACACAAAACATCACAATTGACGTATCATTGAAGCTTAAAATTTTCATTACTGCATTAAATATGTTTTAAAAGTTGCAAAATACGTTTGCATATAATTGGTTAAATTTTGCAATGGCACTTTTAGCACCGATATATTTATTTTGAGTGAGGGCTTACACGATGGAAGGGTGGATGGTTGTATCTACTGCATTAATTTTAGCGGTAATTTTCTTAATATTAGTGTTTCAGTATATCAGAAGGACGGTGGCACAGAAAAATTTGCCTTCTTCCAAAGCTGATTCTGAACAGAGCAAACATCCTCAAACTCCATCTGTACAACAAACACAAACCACCTCCAAACCTACGCCGACAAGTGCTAAACCTGCTACTCAAACTGTTGCCAAACCTACACCAGCAAATACTAAACCTGCCACTCAAACTGCTGCCAAACCTACACCAGCAAGTGCTAAACCTGCTACTAAAACTGCTGCCAAACCTACACCAGCAAGTGCTAAACCTGCTACTCAAACTGTCGCTAAACCTACACCGGCAAGCACTAAACCTGCTACTCAAACTGCTACCAAACCGACACCGGCAACTGCTAAACCTGCCACTCAAACTGTCGCTAAACCGACACCGGCAAGCACTAAACCTGCTACTCAAACTGCTGCCAAACCGACACCGGCAAGTGTTAAACCTACTACTCAAACTACTACTAAACCTACACCGGCAAGCACTAAACCTGCTACTCAAACTGCAACTAAACCCACACAAACTACCACCCATCAGTCTAAAAAAACTGTCTCCAACTTACCAGACGAAACCATAAAACCACAATTAGACCAAATTGAATCAGAACAAACCATATCTGAAAGATACTGTTCTAACGAAAAAAGCACCATTGTTAAAGAAACCATTTCTATGGATAAAGCTGATTATTTCAGTGAATATTTAGTCTATAAACAATTTGGTTATAGCGATCAAGCTGCCAATTATCTTGGTTTGCATTTATCCACATTAGATAAACGTCCGCATGACTTATTAATTGAACTATGTGGTTTGTATTTAGAATCAAGCGATGTTGATAGTTTGGTAAATGTATTGGATCAATACACAGATGATTTTTCAAAGCAAGAATTAGAAGTTTTAGTAAAAACCGCTTTTGAAGCACAGCCAGATAATTTAGATCTATGCGTTTTTGCCGAACAAAAGTTAGATTGGTCGATAGAAAATATTGCAGAAATGTTTAAAGAAACAGCATAATAATTACTTATAAAAAATTTTTCCGGCAGACTTATCCAATTTGAGTCTGCCGGAAAATTTTTTAACTAATCAACTTTCGTTTTCTAACCAATTTTTCACTTGTTGTGCTACATCTTGCCAACCAGGTTCTCCAACCACCCAATGTGCAAAGCCATCTAAACAATGATATTGAGCACAATGCACATATTTACGCCAAATATGAAAAACTACACTGGCTGGCATAATTCTATCCTCGCTGGCAGAAAGAATTAGCATAGGAGATTGCACATCTTGTTCATTGATATATGTTGTGGCATTTTTATCCAAAGCCCAAAATCCAACTTCAAATAATACACGACCAGACTCATAACCAATTTTCTCAAAAACACTCTTTGCTTCCGACTCATCATTAAATCCATTCAAAATGGAGTATTTAGCCAAAGAATAAGTCGCAGGAATTGCCCTATTCCAAAATTGAGGAAGTAGCATAATCGGTGCAAAAATTTTTAATACTGATGGACGTGCGGTAACAATACCAGCAGGAGCAGCAGGAGTTAACAGCACAGCTTTTTCAACCATACCACGTGCAGCCAACATTTGAGCTAATAATCCACCTAATGAATGACCTATCACTATTGGTGGTTCATCTAATTTTTCAATTTCCTGACATATAAAGGAAAAATAATCACGCAAACTCGTTTTTCCTAAACATGGGTCTGGTCGCATAATGCCACAGCCGTGATACGGCAAATCAGGTGCAATTGTGTGATAACCTTCTTTTTCAAAAAACTCGCGATAGTTATCCCAACACCATGACCCAACCCACATTCCATGTATCATAAACAAGGTTTTACTCATTTTAATACCACGCTTTCATATTGTGCGTAAGTTTGAATATTACATGAATATTAACTTTCCGGCAGACTTTATAAACTTAAATGGTAGATAAAATTGATAAGATAAACTCTGCTTAAAAAAAGCATAGGCAATTACAATTCGCAAAAATTAAGCTACAATTGCAGACGGAATATTTGAATTTGTAACAAAATCCCATACAGCATGAGTCGCATCAAAACTACTTTTTCACAAAAAAACAAGGTATTAATTTCATATATCTGTGCCGGATACCCAGATATTGATACAACATTGTCTTTAATGAATATTTTGGCAAATAATGGTACAGATATTATTGAATTGGGAGTTCCGTTCTCCGATCCAATGGCAGATGGACCGATTATTCAACGTGCAACTCAATGTGCAGTTGAAAATGGTGTTACTTTAAACGATGTTCTTGCAATAGTAGCAAAGTTTCGCCAAAACAATTCCCATACCCCAGTAGTACTGATGGGATACCTTAATCCTATTTTACGTATGGGATATGAAAAATTTGCACAAACAGCATCAAAATCAGGTGTAGATGGCGTATTAACCGTAGATTGCCCAGCAGAATACATTGATTCTCTTGCAATTTTCTTAAAACAATACAAAATCTCACCTATTTTTATGATTGCACCGACCACTGAAACAGAACGTATTCAAAACATTGCCAACAAAGCAGATGGTTTTATCTATTGCGTATCGCTCAAAGGTGTAACCGGTTCTATACATTTAGATACTAACGAAGTTGCCAAACGTATATCGTTATTGCGACAATATACTAAATTGCCCATAGCAGTAGGATTTGGCATTAAAACTGCCGAAGATGCACAGCGTATAGCATCGGTTGCCGATGGCATTGTGGTTGGCAGTAGCTTTGTGCAACTTATTGAACAATCAAGTGAAAATATCCTTGATGCAGTAGCAGATTTTTCCGGCAGACTAAAAAATGCAATCAAACTATAAGGAATCGACATTATGAGTTGGTTAGACAAATTACTCCCTCCAAAAATCAAACGCAATGAAAATACCTCATCGAAAATTCCAGAAGGTCTCTGGATAAAATGTCCATCTTGTGCCGCAACTTTATACAACACTGATTTAGAAAAAAACGTTCAAGTTTGTCCAAAATGCGAGCATCACATGCCTTTATCGGCTCGTGCTCGCATTGATTTACTATTAGATGCGGAAGGTCGTGAAGAAATTGCTGCCGATGTTAAACCAATGGACATTCTTAAATTCAAAGATTCCAAAAAATATACCGACCGCCTCTCCTCTGCTAAAAAACAAACCGGTGAAGATGATGCTATCGTGGTTATGAAAGGTTCTATGGACGGCTTACCTGTTGTGTTAGCTGTTTTTGAATTTCGTTTTATTGGTGGTTCTATGGGTTCTGTAGTTGGCGAACGCTTTGTGCGTGGCGTGCAATCCGCAACATCTGCTCGTTGTCCTTTCATTTGTGTTGCATCATCTGGCGGTGCCCGTATGCAGGAAGGATTAAACTCGCTAATGCAAATGGCAAAAACTTCCGCAGTATTGCATTTGTTAAAAGAAAAGCGTTTACCTTTTATTTCGATATTAACCGACCCTACTATGGGCGGAGTTTCTGCAAGTTTTGCCTTTTTGGGTGATGTTGTAATGGCAGAGCCTAATGCACTTATAGGTTTTGCTGGACCTCGTGTAATTGAACAAACAGTACGTGAAACTCTGCCGGATAATTTTCAACGTGCTGAATTTCTATTAGAAAAAGGAGCGATTGATAAAATAGTGGATCGCCGAGAAATGAAAAATGCCATTGTGCGTATCTTACGTATGCTGTTAAAAAAGCCTGCACCTAAAAAAGATGCTGCATAATAAATTCAATAAAAACAACGTAAATACTATGAATTAAAACCTTTCCGGCAGACTATGTAAGTAGTACAAGTCTGCCGGAAAGGTTTTTTTGCAAAGATTTCTATCACAATAAAAGACTCCTGCAAAACTCGATTTTTCTATTACTCGTCATTTTGAGCGTAGCGAAAAATCTTTATAAACAATAAGTTAGATTCTTCATTTCACTTCGTGAAATTCGGAATGACGAGTTTTGCAGGAATCCCAATAAACGCTTAACAATCACTAAATTGCAACAGTTTAAGCAAATTTACTTTCTTAGTACAGTAGAGATAGATAACAAATATTATATTTGTTAACAAATAGTTATATATTTAAATCTCGTAAACATCTTCTTAAACGTAATAAAAAAACAAAAAATCAAAATGTATCAATTGACTAAGCAATAATTTTTTTTTATAGTGGAGAGTAGTGGGACGTTATGCCCCAAAGTGGAATATTTCTTCCAAAATTTAAAGTTTTTATAAGTGTATAGACCATGTTTGACGAACAGCATGAATTAGTCGGCGTACAAGACGCGACAATTGACGGAAAAGGCAGGCTTGCGATACCTGCCAAGTTCCGTGATGCTTTGTCGTCTTTTGATTCGCCTGTTTTATACACTACGCTGAAAACGCGTTCGCATTTGTTGCTTTATCCTGAACCGTCTTGGCGGTCGTTTATCGACAATGAATTACCCAAAATGCAGGGTTCGGCACTGTTGCGTAGCGTGGGGGCGTTAATGCAAAACAATGTCGAAAAACTCACACCTGACGCGTCTTGGCGAATTTTAATTCCGCCGCGTTTGCGTGAGTTGTTGAATTTTAACGATAAAGATGTTGTGGTTGCAGGCTCTTCAACTCGCTTGGAAGTGTGGAGTAAGGTTGAATGGGATAAGAAAACCGCCGCTGTTTTG